>SLGU01000271.1 GCA_007136525.1 Desulfobacteraceae bacterium
CCCGTATCGGCCGATGTGTCTGATGAGATTGATTTTTCTGACCTGGAATCGAATAGCGGGGGTTTCTATGATGAAACCATCGATTTTTCCGCACTTGAAAGCAACGTAGCAGAAGATGAAGAAACGATTATTGACCTTTCCGACCTTGAAGCCGGTGAAACTGAGGATGGGGATGAGGAAGTTATCGATTTCACCGAAATCACTACCATGACCATGGTGGAAGGCGATACCATACTCGAACTGACGGAAAACTTTCGTTTCAACGGCGGTGATATTGAAGATGTTCTTGAAAAATTGGACGAGGCGCATGGTGAAGAATCTTTTTTTGATCCGGAAGCCGCATCCAAGGGAGATCTTTCACTGGAGTTGACAGCGGAGGAGTATGATATCGACGACGAAGAGTTCGACATTGAAGATTCCGAATTTATGGATGAAACAGAAGCTTTCGTCCAAGAGGATGTCAAAGATGGCACCGACGAAGGTGCCCTTGAAGAGGAATTGCTGGAAAAACTTGACGACTATTTTGGAGAGGAAGAAGACGAAGATGATTTTGCCCCCATGGCGGCCAAAGCTGAACCTGGCATTGAATTGGGCGCTACCGGGGATTTTGCATTGGCGCCGGGACAGCTTGAAGCTGCGCTGGACCGTTTGATTGAAAAGAAATTTGGTGCAATGGTCGACAACATGCTCAGCGATGCCGTTGCCCGGAAAATATCGGATGAAATAGACGCCATCAAGGCAATCGTTTTGGATTCCATCAAAACCCGTAAATAGCAAAATATATTAAATCAAATGGTTCCGTCTGAAAATGCGGACCTGTGGAAGGGGGATTGACGCCAATCCCCCTTTTTTTGCTTGGAACGCATCTCAAAATTCGGATTTTCGGTTCAGGCCCGCGGCGGCGCCTTGTTTCAAGCCGGAGGTAGACTCGAATATTTCTAGGTTTTGAAACAAGACGCCAACAAAGATATTGATCCGAAAGACAATTTTGAGATGCGTTCTAAAAATATTTGAAAGTAAGCCCCTTTTGTGCCAAAAGGGGCAACAGCCGGATCATTTTGATAAATTAACGGAATTTCTTTCGGAGTTGCGCAAATCATGACTGAAAATCTGCTTGACAAGGGGTACGACCCCAAGGCCGTTGAAGTTCGATGGTATCAGTACTGGGAAGAAAACAATCATTTTGTTGCTGATGAATCATCAGGCAAACCGTCTTATTCGATCGTCATACCACCGCCGAACGTTACCGGCGTATTGCATATGGGCCATGCCCTGAACATCACGCTCCAGGATATTCTCTGCCGATACCAGCGGCTTCTTGGCGCAAATGTGCTGTGGCTGCCCGGCACGGATCACGCAGGGATCGCCACGCAGAATGTCGTTGAGCGGAACCTTGCAGCAAAGGGCCTTGATCGGTATGCCATGGGCCGGGATAAATTTATCGGGGCGGTATGGGAGTGGAAGGACAAGTATGGCTCAACAATCATCAACCAGCTCAAACGGCTGGGCGCCTCATGCGACTGGTCGCGCGAGCGATTTACCATGGACGAGGGCCTTTCCCGGGCCGTTCGAAAAGTCTTCGTTGCCCTTTACCACGAAGGTCTGATTTACCGGGGGAGTTACATTATCAACTGGTGCCCCCGCTGCCGAACAGCGCTTGCCGATATCGAAGTCGAGCACGCCGAACACGAAGGGCGTCTTTACCACATCCGCTATCCCTATGCGAATGGCGAAGGCGGCCCGGTTGTGGCGACCACCCGGCCTGAAACCATGCTGGGTGATACCGCTGTCGCCGTGAACCCGGAGGACGAACGCTACCATGAGCTGCCGGATAAGCATGTGGCGCTGCCGCTGACCGGCCGGACGATTCCCGTTATCTATGATGATTATGTGGACATGACTTTCGGCACCGGCGCACTCAAAATTACGCCGGCGCACGACCCGAACGACTTTGTTGTGGGTGAACGGCATCAGCTGCCCGGCATCAAGGTGATCGGCGATGACGGGATCATGACCGCAGAAGCCGGTTCGTTTGCCGGGCTTGACCGTTTCGAGTGCCGGAAACAGGTCCTGAAGGCGTTGGAAGAGCAGGGACTTCTGGTGAAAGTGGAAGATCATGCCCACAGCATCGGGCACTGTTATCGCTGCCAGACCGTTGTTGAGCCCAACCTTTCCCTCCAATGGTTCGTGAAAACCCGGCCCCTTGCGGAAAAGGCCATCGCCGCCGTTCAGAACAAAAGCACCCGGATCATACCTGAAAAATGGCGCAATGATTATTTCCTGTGGCTTGAAAATGTCCGGGACTGGTGCATTTCCCGCCAGATATGGTGGGGGCACCAGATTCCGGCCTGGACCTGCAGTGACTGCGGCTTCCTGGTGGTATCGGAAGAAGATCCGTATCAATGCCCGGAATGCAAAGGGTCCTCCCTTTTGCGCGACAGTGATGTGCTCGATACCTGGTTCAGTTCTGCTTTGTGGCCGTTTTCAACAATGGGTTGGCCGGACAAAACCGCGCTTCTGGAAAAATTCTACCCGACATCCGTCTTGGTGACGGCTTTTGACATCCTGTTTTTCTGGGTTGCCCGGATGATGATGATGGGGCTTCAGTTCATGAAGGAAGTGCCGTTTCACGATGTCTATATCCATGCCCTGGTTCGCGACGAAGAAGGTAAAAAGATGAGCAAGTCCACCGGGAATGTGATTGACCCCATCGATGTGATTGAAAATTACGGTACGGATGCACTTCGCTTCACCCTTGCCGCCTTTGCCGCCCAGGGCAGGGACATCAAGCTGTCAGAAAAACGGATTGAGGGATATCGCAATTTCATAAACAAAATATGGAATTCCGCCCGATTTGCGTTTATCCACATTGACACGGAAACAATGGCAGATGCGCAGGCGCAGCGATTGTCACTCCCCGACCGGTGGATTCTCTCCCGTTTGCGCCATACTTCGGACAACGTTGCAGAGGCCCTTGACGACTACCGTTTTAACGAAGCTGCGGGAACGCTTTACCAGTTTGTATGGCATGAGTTCTGCGACTGGTACCTGGAGGCTGCAAAGCCGGCACTTTACGGAAAATCAGATGATTCATCGCGGAATGCCGCCATAGGAACCCTCTGGCGGGTGCTGCACGACACTTTGATTCTGCTGCACCCCTTCATCCCGTTTGTTACTGAAGAGATTTGGCAGAAGCTTCCGGGCACCAAGGGCTCCATTATGCAATCGAGCTTTCCCGGGCGTGATCCGGCTTACCCTGCGACCCAAAAAGACCCGGCTGCTGAATCGGACATGGAACTGGTCATGGACATCATTACCGCGGTTCGCAATATCCGGGGAGAAATGAATATCCCTCCTTCTGTTGCCTTATCGGTATTCGTTCTGACCGGCGACAACGGGACCCTTGATAAACTCAGGGCCCAGTCAGACCTCATCAGAACCCTTGCAAGGATAGAAACCTTGGCGTTAACGCATTCCGGTGAAAAGCCCAAGGCTTCAGCCACCGCTATTGTTAAAAATGTGTCGGTTTCGGTTCTACTGGAAGGGGTCATCGATGTCTCAAAGGAATCCCTGCGCCTGGAAAAGGAAATCGCCAAGCTGGACAAAGAAATCAATATGCTTTCGAAAAAACTGGGCAATAATGATTTTGTCGCAAAGGCGCCGCCTGAGGTGGTCGACCAGGTGCGACAGCAGCATGCTGAAAACACGGAAAAAATGAAAAAACTTGAAAAGAACAGGCAGACCATAAAGGAATTGCAAGCCGACAGGGGTTAGAAATGGTTGCTGCAGAATCCGACATATTCAGAATTCCGTTTTGCCGGCAGATCGACCGCATCATTGATATGGCCATTGATGAAGATGTGGGGCACGGGGATATTACCACGGAGCACTTATGCCTTTCCGGAAAACACGGCATGGGTGTGATTCTGGCCAGGGAAAGGGTCGTTCTGGCTGGGCTTGAACTGGTTGAAAAAGTGTTTCAAAAGATAGACCCCGGACTTGCCGTCAGCTTTGAATATGCGGATGGAGAAACGGCTGATGATGGCGCCGTGGTGGCGACCATTTCCGGAAGTCTTTCATCCCTGTTGATCGGGGAGCGAACCGCGCTCAATTTTTTACAGCGAATGTCCGGCATTGCCACCCATGTCCGGCAATATGCGGATGCGTTGAGGGACTCTCCGGTTCGCCTGGTGGATACCCGCAAGACGGTTCCCGGGTGGCGGGTTCTGGACAAATATGCCGTTATAGTAGGAGGTGCCCATAACCACAGGATGGGCCTTTATGACGGTGTGCTCATCAAGGACAACCACATTGCAGCGGTGGGCGGCATCGCACCCGCCGTCGACCGGATCAGAAAACGAGTGTCCCACCTGGTGCGAATCGAAGTTGAAGCAGCGACTATTTCTGAAGTTGAAGAAGCCCTTGCCGCAGGAGCCGATATTATTATGCTCGACAACATGACGAATGCGGAAATTACCGATGCAGTGGCCCTTGTCAACGGCCGGGCGCTTCTTGAGGTGTCGGGCCGGGTGGACCGGGGCCGCATTGAATTTTTGGCCGCAGCCGGCATTGACCTTGTATCCATCGGCGCCCTGACCCATTCTGCGCGATTCGTGGATTTGAGTATTGATGTAAGTTGTAGGTTGTAAGTTGTAGGTTGTAAGTTGTAGGTTAGATGTTGCAGGCGGTATTATGTTTTGCTGACAACCTGCAATTGAAATGGAGTTTTTCACCCATGATTCCCCTGCGGGATACCATTCAATCCAGGCACTACCCCGTTGTTACCATCGGCATCATTGGCATCAATCTGGTGGTGTATTTCCTTCATCCTGCCCACGGTCCGGATTTTCAGGAAATCGCATACACGTACGGCCTGGTTCCGGCACGGTATACCATGGATGAAATGGCCCGACACTTTACTGCGGCCCAGCAATTGTTTGCCGTTTTTTCATTCATGTTTCTTCACGGCGGCATCCTCCATATACTCGGCAATATGTGGATTCTTTATATATTCGGCGATAACGTTGAAGATTTTCTGGGATCCTTCTACTTTGCGCTTTTTTATATCGGCGGCGGCCTGTTTTCCGGGTTGGCCCATATGGTTTTGAACCTGTCTTCCACCACGCCCGTTATCGGTGCAAGCGGCGCTGTTGCAGCGGTAATGGGTGCATATTTCATACTCTATCCAACATCCCGGATACTGACGTTGTTCCCCATTTTATTCATCCCTCTTTTTCTGGAAATCCCCGCGTTTATATTCCTGGGCATCTGGTTTATGATCCAGGTGCTCAATGCCGCAGGCACGGCAGGCATGGATGGTCCCGGCATTGCCTGGTGGGCGCATATCGGCGGTTTCGTTTTCGGTGTGGCGGCCATCAAGGTTGCCCAGGGGGCTTATGCAGCAGCGCCGGGTACCGAAAGAAAAAGATGGGACGGCATCCGAAAGCGAAAAAGCAGTCACCTGCATGTGGTCCGCCCGATTTCAGGCGAGGGGGGGCTTGATCTCAAGGCCACCCTTACGGTCACCCCCTATGAGGCCTATGCCGGTACGACCAAAATTGTTAATCTTCCATCCGGATTTCAAAAACAGATGTACAGGGTCAGGGTGCCGGGCGGCATGAAAGACGGTAATCTCCTGCGACTGAGAGGGCTTGGACGAAAAAACCAGATCGGAGACAGAGGGGATCTTTACCTGGAAGTGCGGGTGGAAGAAAACGGTTGACTGGCTCCTGTAATGCCGCGGCATGCGTTTATATGGTCGATATGCAGTTCCGCCCCTTGTGCTTGGACATGTACATGGCCATGTCCGCACGTTTCATGAATGTTTCGGCTTTTTCTCCGGGCTGGTACTCGGTGGCACCGATGCTGAGCGTAATGGGGTTGTAGATCCTCAACAATTCTGCCAGTTGTTCTTCAACCTCGCATTTTATTCGCACGGCCGCATTAATTGCGGCTGCCAGGTTGGTTTCCGGAAGAAGAACGGTAAACTCTTCACCACCATAGCGGTAGGCCGTATCAGGTGCGCGGAGCACCAAATGGATCGCTTTTCCCATGCGGGACAGGATCCGGTCGCCTTCCACATGGCCATGCATGTCATTGTATCGCTTGAAGTGATCGATATCGATCATCAACAGCGAAAGAGGGCGCTGATATCGCTGGTGACGGATAATTTCCGTTTCGAGCTGGGTATGAAAATGCCTTGAATTAAAAAGGCGCGTCAGGTCGTCGGTAATGGATAGAATTTTATATTTTTCAAGAATCAGGTTTCGCTCCTGGGCCAGTCGGCGTTCCCGAAGGACCCTTTTTAAGCGAAGTAGCAGTTCTTCAAGACGAAACGGCTTGAACAGGAAATCATCGGCGCCTTTTTTTATAGCAGCTTCATAGGTGTAGTCGCGTATGTAGCCTGTTACGATAATCACGGATGCATCACAGACGGATTTTATGTGTTCGGTAAGCTGCAGCCCGTCCATGCTGTTCATGACGATATCCGTTATAACGACATCGAATTTTTTGTCGGAGAGCAGCCGCAAGGCATCATCTGAGTTGCTTGCGGTATCCGTCGGATAGTTGTAGATCGCAAGGTATTCAGAGACGTTGCCCCTTATGGCGTCGTCGTCATCTACGATTAAAATCTTCGGATTCATTGAACAGGATGCATTTTTTCATGTTTAGGGTTAAAGAACGGAAACCTTGACAGGCCGGGACTTACCTGATAGACATCACCATTTCAAATGATCCAGCATACAGTTCAGAGGGCCGGTTTAATAAAAAAACGTGAAGCATATCGACAATTCCTATAAAATAGTGCTATTTTTTTAACGGATTTTCAACAAAATTTAATTTGATGCATTCGTAAAAAGCCACTTTGGGACGGCAAAGAAAAAAGTTCAAGATCAAGGCGCGAGCAATTTTTGAAGAATTGATAGTACTTATGTGTACCTGAGATTCTTCGGAAATTGCTCGCAACACAGATATTGGACTTTTTACGACGCCATCCAATTTAATTGCCATAAAGAAACGGTTATCCATTGATTGCCATATGAAAAACATACGTAATTTCAGCATCATTGCCCATATTGACCACGGCAAGTCAACCCTGTCTGACCGCCTGATACAGGCGACCGATATGGTTTCAGACCGGGATTTCAAGGATCAGATCCTGGACAACATGGACATCGAGCGTGAACGGGGCATTACCATCAAGAGCCAGACCATCTGCATTCCCTATACGGCCAAAGATGGCAACCTGTATTGGCTCAATCTCATTGACACCCCGGGCCACGTGGATTTCAGCTACGAAGTTTCCCGGGCTCTGGCTTCCTGCGAAGGCGCACTTCTGCTGATCGACGCCAGCCAGGGGGTTGAGGCCCAGACCCTTGCTAATCTCTATCTCGCCCTGGAAAACGATCTGGAGATCATTCCTGTGATAAACAAGATTGATTTACCCTCTGCCGACGTTGAGATGGTGAGGCAGCAGATTGCCGAGGATTTGGGACTTGATCCGGACACGGCCATTCTTGCATCCGCAAAGAACAACATCGGCATAGAAAGCATCCTTGAAGCCATTGTCCACAAGCTGCCACCGCCCAAAGGGGACCCGGAGGCCCCGACTAGCGCGTTGATTTTTGACTCCCATTACGACCCTTTCAGGGGGACCATTGTCCATTTCAGGGTTTTTGACGGGAAAATCCGGCCGCGGGATAAAATCATGTTCATGTCCAACCGGGCTGAATACACGGTCGAGGAAGTGGGCATCTTCCAGATCGCACAGGTCGTCCAGGATGAAATCGCCGCAGGGCGGGTGGGCTACCTGATTGCCGGTATCAAGACCGTTTCCGATACAAAATCCGGTGACACCATTACCCTGAAAAACCGTCCCTGTGAAAAGGCCATGCCCGGATTCAAAGACCCGAAGCCGGTGGTCTTTTCCTCCATTTACCCGGTATCGACGGATGACTACCCTGAGCTCGTGGTCGCGCTTGAAAAGCTCAAGCTCAATGACGCTTCTCTCGTATATGAAAAGGATTCTTCATCAGCCCTGGGCTTCGGCTTCAGATGCGGTTTCCTGGGCCTGCTTCACCTGGAGGTGGTTCAAGAGCGCCTTGAGCGGGAATATGATCTCTCCCTGATCATCACCGCGCCCTCTGTGCGCTATGAAGTGGTTCTCACAGACGGAAGCGGTATCATGGTTGAAAACCCGGCGCTTTTCCCCGATCCTGTAATGGTCGCAAGCACACGGGAGCCTTACATCAAGGCATCGATCATGGTACCGGACAAGTACATGGGAACCGTCATGAACCTGTGCATGGAGCGGCGCGGCATCAACAAGAATTACCAGTATTTTTCAAGCAGTCGCCTGGAAATGATCTTCGAGCTCCCACTGGCCGAGGTGGTTTATGATTTTTATGACCGGCTGAAAACGGTCACCCAGGGGTATGGCTCGTTTGACTATGAGATGCTTGATTACCGCGAGACGGATATCGTTAAGGTCGATATCCTCATCAACGGGGAAAAAGTGGATGCGCTGTCCCAGCTTGTTCACCGGGACAACGCCGTATTCAGAGCAAGAAACGCCTGTGAAAGGCTCAAGGAGGAGATACCCCGTCACATGTTCAAGGTCGCCATTCAGGGGTCCATCGGCGCGAAGGTAATTGCCCGGGAAACCATCAACCCGTATCGTAAAGACGTGACCGCCAAATGTTATGGCGGTGACATTTCCCGAAAGCGCAAGCTCCTTGAAAAACAGAGAAAAGGTAAAAAACGGATGAAAATGGCCGGGAACGTCATGATTCCACAGAATGCCTTTTTGTCGGTTTTAAAAACCAACAAGGAATGATGGTTATCCGGCGATTTCAAATGCATTGAAAAAATAGCCGATTTCAAAAGCCGCGGTTTCCGGGGAATCTGAGCCATGTACGATGTTTTTTTCTATATCCGTGGCAAAATCGCGCCTGATCGTGCCTTCCGCAGCTTCTTCGAAATTCGTTGCCCCCATGAGCGTTCTGTTTTTAGTTATGGCATTATCCGCCTCCAGAACCATGACGACAGCCGGTCCGGAAGACATGAAATCGGTCAGGCTTTCAAAGAAAGGGCGTTTTTCGTGAACGGCATAAAACCCTTTTGCCTGTTTTTTGGTCATCCATACCATTTTCATTGCAATAACCCGGATATCATTTTTTTCAAAGCGCCGGATGACTTCACCGATCAGGCCGCGCGCGACGCCGTCGGGTTTGATGATTGAAAGCGTTCTTTCCATTGACATTAAATCCTTTTTCGTTAAGGGTTCCTGAATTGTTTCTCATTCTATATACAGCTATGCCGCATTAACAAATTGCCGCGGTCAAGTCAAGAAATGTGCAGATTGGGTGTCAGGTTTTAAACCTGTTGATTCGTTTTGGCAATCATCATTATGTTCTTGTTTGTCATTGACATCCCGGGCATTCGTGCATAGTTTTGGATACCGTCAATAAACCTGTTGACAATTGAAACTTTTTTAAATTTTTTCCTTCAGGGAGGGTAACATGTTTGAGGTAACCGATGCGGCATACGAGGAAATTGCCGAGTTTTTCAAGAACAAGACAGCGCGTCCCATAAGGGTGCTTCTGAATCCCGGTGGATGAGGCGGGCCGTCACTGGCCATGGTTCTGGATGAACCAAGAGAAACCGACACCGTTTTTGACGTAAAGGGATTCGAGTTTATTGCCGATAATGACTTTCTCGAAAAAGCGAAGCCCATTGTCATCGATCATCAGGGCATGGGGTTCAGCATCAGCTCCAATATCAATCTGGGCGGCGGCGGTGACTGTGCATGCGGGTCAACTTGCAGCACCGATTCAAACTGATCTGCCGGCTGTTTTTATTTAATGAGCAGGGCCAATAAAAAATCCAGGGCTGGAATAGAGACTGAAACAGGGTTGTCGTCAGTCTCCTCCCGGCTCCTGGATTTTTGAATTCGTGGGATCCCGGGGCAGGCAAGGCGGATGAATGCTAATTCAACGCTTCTTTCAGCGCTTTGCCGGGCGTAAATTTCGGAACCTTGCGCGCCTTGATTTTGATCGGTGCGCCGGTCTGGGGGTTTCTGCCTGTGCGGGCATCTCTTTTTACCGGCTTAAAGGTACCGAATCCGACGAGGGTTACGGAATCCCCTTTGGACAATGCATCCGTGATCGCCTGGACCATGCAATCGACAGCCGCCTGAGCTTCTTTCTTGGTGCTTACAACTTTTGCCACTTCGTTGATTAAATCTGCCTTGTTCACTTGACTACTCCTTTCTTTGCGGTTGTTGTTGATTTTGCGGGGGGTTATGGGTGTTCAAATGATTTTTCAACAGATTACGAATAAAAGTGCCAATAATAAATAATAGGAGGCAGACCTTGCCGATTGATTGTCATCTGGCAGGCTTGTCTTGTTCAGTCGATTAAACATCACATTAAACGCAAATCGTTGTTCTATATTCATACGTTCATGAAAGCGCTGTGTCAAGTGTGTTTTTAAGGGTTGAGCCGATTTAGATCAAAATATACCCTCCATTCAGTCTACGGCGGAAAATACAGGAAGGCCATATCCGATTAGCCATTTGCGGAAATAGCGGCGCTTTAACGGGGTCCAGATCACCGGTGATGCAATCACGGCCTATACGGCTGCCATTGGGATAAAATATCGCAGCGATTCAGAAAGGGGGAATGCCATGGATGTACCATCGGATCAGTTCCGGACCATAAAACACCGAAACAGCCGCTCCCATGGAAAGGAAGGGGCCGAACGGAATGGCCAGCTTCAGGTTTTTCCCGGAGAACAGCATCAATGCCCCGCCTACGGCGGTGCCGGTAATGGATGCCGCAAAAACAGTCAGTATGACACCCTGCCACCCAACGATGGCCCCGATCATTGCAAGCAGCTTGATATCGCCGCCGCCCATTCCCTCTTTTCCAGTGAGCATGTAATATAACCATGCCACAAGAAAAAGGCTCCCGCCGCCGACGAGAATGCCGATAATTGATTCAACCGGTCCAATGCCGGGCAGGAAAAAACTGGCGGCAAAAAACAAGGGGATTCCCGGCAGTGAAATCACATCGGGGATGATGCGGTGATCGATGTCGATAAAGGTGATCACCAGAAGGGTTGCAGTAAAGACAAAATAGATGCCGGCGGCGAGGGAAAGTCCGAATTTAAGAACGCACAAGGCGGCCAGGATGCCCGTAAGAAGTTCCACCATGGGGTATCGCACGCTGATTTTTGACGTGCATTGCCGGCACTTGCCCATTAGCAGAATGTAGCTTACTATCGGGATGTTGTCGTAAAACTGGATGGGCGTGCCGCAGGCGGGACAGTTGGAGGCGGGCGTTACAATAGACCGGTTTGCCGGGATCCTGTAAATGCAGACGTTCAGAAAGCTCCCGATAAACAGCCCGAAAATGAAGCCGATAATGATTTCCAGAGGGTTTGACATATTTCGTTTGGTGTTTATTTTACGGCAAGTTTAATGGCATTGTCTGCCGATTAGACGCCTTTTGTTTTTGTGGACACACGTTCGCTCTTTTTTGAGGGACAATTTCGCCCGGGTGTCACCGGGCATTGCCCTGGCAACTGCAGGAGAATGCTGATATACGAAGCCGTCAATAATAACTTGTTGTATTTACCACATGTCAGGTCTATAAGGAATATGTTTTTTGCTCAGTACTTGACGTGGCATGGAATAATGGATTATTTAAGGCGCTGAGCCTGATATTGAAACGGCCTCAAAAAAATGCGTGTTTTTGCGATGTCGTTAAGCTTGATGAGCCGGTAAAAAGTCGTTTTCAGAGGGCTTTGTAAAAAGGTCAAGATCCAGGCGAGAGCAATTTTTTAGGAACCTTAAGTACTTAGCCGTACGTGAGGTTCTTCAGAGAGTGCTCGCAACGCAGATATTGACCTTTTTACGAAGCTGTCAAATTTGACCGGGCGGCACAGTCTGTGCATTATTATAATATAAGGAATATGAAAAATTGACCAAGAAGTTCATGTCGGGAGTGACCATGGCTGAAAGTGACAAAGACGACCTGATTCGCCTGATCGATGACGAAAACGTTAAAATGATCGAGATCCCCGAAAAACTCCCATTGCTTCCCGTGAGGGATGTCGTCGTTTACGCGGACATGGTTTTACCCTTGTATATCGGCCGGGAAAAGTCGCTGAGGGCCGTGGAAGAATCGATGAAAAAGGATCAGATTATTTTTCTGGCGACCCAGAAAGACCCGATGGTCGAAGATCCGACGCCCAAAGATA
>SLGU01000160.1 GCA_007136525.1 Desulfobacteraceae bacterium
ACACCCACGTGGCGTTCCGGGAGCTCATGGCATATTTCGGCGGCTACGGCCTTTTGTTTACGGAAATGTGCAGCGCGAAAGCCGTGCCACATGAAAACCCGAAGCATTCCCTGGTGTTCCGTTGGCGCAGGGAGGAGTTGCCGAACCTGGTCTGCCAGCTATTTGGTGCCGATGCGTCAATCATGGCCGAAGCGGCGCGCCGGGTGGCGGCGGAAGGCTTTTTCGGCGTCGACATCAACTTCGGCTGCTCCGTTGCGGCCGTTTGCAAGCGGGGTGCCGGTGCGGCCCTTCTCAAGACGCCGGATCGCGCTGCGGCCATGGTGGCTGCAGTGCGCAAGGCGGTGGATGTCCCCGTGACCGTGAAATACCGGACCGGGTGGGCCGACGACCCCGCCGGCGCCGCTGAAATGGCCAGGCGGTTTGAAGATGCGGGTGCGGACGCCCTGACCTTTCATCCCCGCGTGGCCCCGGACCGCCGCACGCGTCCGCCCCGCTGGGAATACATCGGCAGGGTAAAAGAAGCGGTCGGCATTCCCGTTTTCGGCAACGGCGAGGTGTTTGACGCCGAAGACGTCATGCGCATGCTGCAAACAACCGGGTGCGACGGCATTTCCATCGGGCGTATCGCGCTGTCAAGCCCTTGGGTTCCGGCTTTCTGGACGCGGGGCCCGGATGCGGAACTATCTGTTGACAACGACCTTTACCGGTTTTGCGCAAGGCGTATGATGGATTTGATGCGGGCGCATTTCGAGCCGGTCACGGCGTTCCGGCGGTACAAAAAATGGGTGTTGTTTTTTGCCGCGGGGTTCAGGTTCGGCCACCGGTTTTCCGCCGACATCCGGGGCGCAAAGGACATCGATGCCATTTACGCGGCCATTGACAAATTTTTTGCAGGCGAACCCGAAAGGAATCCCCGACCCAATATTCACCTTTTTCGATGACTTGCGGGTTCCGTTTTTTTCCCAACCACGTCATCCGGCGTTTGGGTATTTTTCGCCTTTGCCCGTGCCCATACCGGTGGTTGAAACCACCGGCTGAATTCCATATCCCCTTCGGGGATTAAACATGCTCAAGCGTCCAGACGTCAGGAGCAGATTGGAAAATCTGTCCCCTGGAAGACCTGCAAATACGAACCGACCCCGACCCTGACCCCGAAAAAAAGCCAAACAAAGGCCTTGGGGAGCATAAGCATTAAATCACCGCTGAAGCCACCCGTATAGCTTTGTATGTGCATCAAAATTGTTTCTGTACAAAACTGATTTGATTTGTTATATTATTACGTTTAATTGAATGAAAACAAACAGCCGGGGTATATTACCGGGCTTGGTTTGAAGGGTATTTTTTCAATAAACAGCGTAAAAACATATGAAAACCATCCGAGAGGATTTTGAGGAGCGGGAAAAATCGTTTATTTCCCCTTTTGGTATGCTGGCTGCCAGTTCCAGGGGCCGGCAATGCCAGGAGGAGCCCTGCCCTGTAAGAACCATATTCCAGCAGGACAGGGACCGGATCGTGTTCTCCAACGCTTTCCGGCGCCTGAAGCATAAGACGCAGGTTTTTCTGTCTCCCCTGGGGGACCATTACCGCACGCGGCTGACCCATACCCTGGAAGTGGCAGAAGTGGCGCGCACCATCAGCCGCGCCTTGCGCCTCAACGAGGACCTTTCTGAAGCCATCGCCCTGGGCCACGACCTGGGGCATACCCCTTTCGGTCACAGCGGTGAAACCGCCCTGAAGGAAGTCTATTCGTCCGAATTCCGGCACAGCGAACAGAGCCTGCGCGTGGTGGATATCCTTGAGCGGAACGGCCGCGGGCTCAATTTGTCCTGGGAGGTCCGGGATGGCATCTTAAAGCATTCCAAGGGATTCGGTGATATCATACCGGCCGATCCCGGGAATATGGCAGCCACTGTTGAAGGCCGGATCGTCCGTTTTTCCGACATTATCGCCTACCTGAACCACGACCTGGACGATGCCGTCCGGAGCGGTGTCATTGCAGATCGCCAGGTGCCTGATTCATGCGTGACGATTCTCGGCGCCACCCATGCCCAGCGCTCCACCACCATGATCCGGGACCTGATCTATTCCAGCCGGGTACTCGACGGCAACCTTGAGCTGTCTTTTTCAAACGGGGTTTTCAACGCCATGTCCGACCTCCGGATGTTTCTCTACGAAAACGTTTACCGATCCAGGCCGGTGCACGCGGAATTCGTGAAATCCAAAAAGATCATATCGGAAATATTTGCCCATTTTAAAGAATACCCGGAGCAGCTCAGGGAGCGCCTGGCGGGCTTGGAGATGGTCGCCGCCTATTATAACGGAGAGCCGGCGGAGCGGATTATATGCGATTATATCGCCAGCATGACGGACCGTTACCTGCTGAATCTCTACAATGAAATATTCATACCGACCCCGCTGGTCTGATGTGGCATTGATGACCCCTGCGCCTGAAGAAATATGCTCTGCCGCTGAAAAAGGGAATTTTTTCAAAGAATTGCAGGGTCTTTACGCAGCGATGGACCGGGCCTATGATCAGGCGGCAGGCCGTTACGGGTTTTCCTGTACGGGTTGTGCGGACAGTTGCTGCCTGACCCGTTTTTACCACCATACCGCCATCGAATATGCATACCTGTTATCCGGCTTCCGTGAGTTGCCCCCGGCGCGCCGGCGCACCTTTCTTTCGCGCGCAAAGGATTACACCCGGGACATGGACCGGGCCATGCGGGATCATAAGCCCTTCCGGCACATGTGCCCGGTCAATGATGACGGGTGGTGCGCCCTTTACGCGTATCGCCCTATGATATGCCGGCTGCACGGCATCCCCCATGAACTGTCGCCGCCCGGGCGCCCCAAGATCCAGGGCGCAGGGTGCACCGAATTTGAAAGGCATTGCGGTGATCTCCCGTACGCTGCTTTCGACAGGACACCGTTTTACGCGGAAATGGCAGGGCTGGAACGCCGCTTCAGGGCGCAGGCGGGTATTTCGGAGAAGTTCAGGATGACGGTTGCCATGATGCTCATGTCTCTGGAAACGAAAGGCCTATGAAATACATCGAAACCGAAAACCCGGCGGATTGCCCGGGCCGGCTGCTGGCGCCGGGGGAGACGTTTTCCTTTGCGTGCCACCCGGAAGTGCCCTGCTTCAACCGGTGCTGCCGGAACCTGAACCTGTTTTTGTACCCCTATGATAT
>SLGU01000149.1 GCA_007136525.1 Desulfobacteraceae bacterium
AGTACTTATGTGTACGTGAGATTCTTCAAAAATTGCGCGTAACGCAGATATTGGACTTTTTGCGAAGTCGTCAATAATAAAGACATTGAATACCATTCAGGACAATGGAAGGGACACTGCAACCCTATGAAAAAAATTCGTATTATTACTACAGTCGCGATTCTTGCGATATCCCTGTTAAGCCCCATACATTCGGATGCCAACGGTGTCCCGGATAACGGGCAGAAAAACTTACAGCCAATTATGGATGCGCTGATGGAAAGGTATGCGGGAAGAGACTTTTCCGCTGATTTTCACCAGGAGTCCACGCTTTCAGCTTTGGATATATCCGATACGGCAGGCGGAACGGCATGGTTCAAGCATCCCGGCAGAATGCGTTGGGAATATCGCTTTCCGGACCGGCACATCATTGTTACGGACGGCGATACACTCTGGATACACAGGCCGGAAGAAAACCAGGTCGTCAAGGGCAATGCCGCAAATTATTTCGGAGATGGCAAGGGCGCCGGTTTTCTTTCAAATTTCAGCCTTATTGCCGAAGCCTTTGAGGTCAGCCTGTTAAACGGAAGCCAGGCCCACTGGCGCCTGAAACTTGTGCCCCATGAGAAACACTACGAACTGTCCGCCATCTACCTCGAAATCAACAGAAAGACAACGGAGATCGAACGGGTCGTGACGGAAAACGCTTTTGGCGACACCACGACGATTACCCTTGATAATCTGAGCTTTTCATCTGATATGGATGTATCCCTTTTCGAATTTGAAATTCCGGGAGGCACCGATATCATATATATGGACGAATAAAGGCTGGCATCTACCCCCGGGTTGGCTTTGCGCCTGATCCCGGGGCAAGGGTGCGCCTACAATTCAAACAGCTTTACCGAATACACCTGCTCCAGGGCCAGGATCTCCCCGGCCACTTCCGGTGTAATGGCACTGTCCGTCCGTATCAGAATGATGTTGTTGTCCCCGCCGACCTGCCGACCGACCTGCATCCGCGATATGTTGATACTGTGCAGGCCAAGCGCGTTGCCGATCGCTCCGATTGCACCGGGCCGGTCAATGTTGTGAATCAGCGCCAGATGGCCTTCAGGGATGATCTCAATGCGAAAATCATCGATTCGGACGATCCTGGCGTCGGTTTTGCCGAAAATCGTACCGGCCACGTTGCATTCCCCGTCAGTGGTCACTACCTTTGCGTTGATCAGGTTCACGAATTCATCCGAATCGAGAGAGGACGACTCCATCAGCTTGATGCCCATTTCCTTTGCAATTGCCAGCGCGTTGACCGAATTGACATTATGGGGGACCAGGTAATCCAGCAGGCCTTTCACGAACGCCGTGGTCACCGGCGTCAGGTCCATATCCTGGAAGTCTCCCTTGTAATCGATGCGGATTTCCCGGATCTGCCCTTGGGCAAACTGTGCCTGCATGCTCCCCATGCGGTCAGCCACGTGAAGAAAGGGGCCGAGCTTTTCAAGGGTTTTGCCGGACACCGACGGTACGTTCACGGCATTAACGATATTGTTATGCTTGAGAAAGGCGACAATCTGGTTGGCTACCGCCACCGCGACGTTCGTCTGCGCCTCGAGCGTGGAGGCCCCCAGGTGCGGCGTTACAATAACATTATCGAGCGACAGCAGGGGATGATCCGCCGGCGGGGGCTCGGTCTCGAAAACATCGAGCGCCGCCCGGGCAACCTTACCGGACTGCAGGGCATCGTAGAGGGCGCTTTCATCCACAATGCCGCCTCGTGCGCAGTTGATGACCATGACCCCATCCTTCATCTGCCCGAAAGCTTCTTTGCTGATCATGTTCGCGGTGTTGGGCGTTTTGGGTACATGGATAGTGATAAAATCGGACTGACCATAGAGTTCTTCCAGGGTAACGGACTCAAACCCCTGCTTTGCAACGGTTTCGGGGGAGATCACCGGATCATGAACGATCACCCGCATTTTCAGCCCCCTTGCCCGGTCCGCAACAACCGAACCGATTTTGCCGAACCCGATCACGCCCAGGGTTTTACCGGTCAACTCGCGCCCCTGGAGATGCTTTTTGTCCCAGCGGCCCGCCTTCAGCGACATGGTCCCCTGGGGGATATTGCGGGCTGCGGCCATCATCATTGAAATGGCATGTTCGGCCGTGGTGACGACGTTCCCGCCCGGTGTGTTCATGACGACCACGCCCTTTTTAGTTGCTGCAGGGATATCCACATTGTCCAGCCCGATGCCCGCACGCCCTACAACTTTCAGCTTCTTGGCGGTTTCCAGAAGGTCGGCCGTAACCTTTGTCGCACTCCGGATCACCAGTCCGTCATAACCGGAGATAATGTCCTTCAGCGCGTCGGGCGTCAAACCGGTTTTAACATCCACATCAACACCCTCCTGCTCGAAAATCCGGATACCCATCTCGCCAAGATTGTCACTGACCAATACTTTCATTTTCTTTTTTCCTTTTAAAATACGTAAACCGTTATTGATACGCCGGGAGCATAAAGGAGGCAACAATGATCCGCATCAAAGAAAATTCAGTCGCACATGCGAAAAGCCGGCCTTTCAAAAAACGCATGGCAAAACAATGTTTTAGATATGCGGCAAAAATTTTTGCACATTCATGGATCGCCTGCAAGCCAATTTTCTTCTTGACACCTGAAATTTGTCCAATATTTTTAAAATCAAGGATTGTTACGTTTCGATATAAAGAAACTTCATTAGTTGTTTTTATATCTTTTCTCAAGAAAAAAAACGGCCCCGCACCCGCAGATGCCGTTTAAAGCAATATCCTGATAAGGACCCGTTTGAATGGTGTCAACACATTTTACGCTGCCCGAAAACATAATGCCCATATCCACCGAAGCAGACCCCCTCAAGCTGGCAGACGACCTGCGGACGCTCTGTAAAAAAGCCCTGGATATGGGTGCGGCTGGAGCCGAGGTACTCAGTCCCGGAGATCTTTGCTTTTCAGACCGAAAAATCCTGGAAAAAATGATGCAAACGGATTTTCCGTCCATCCACTGGCCCCCTGACTACCCTGTCGATGACCTGAAAGATGCCCTTTTTGAATATAAAAAGGGCATCTTTCTGTATATCGACGCTGATCCGGCTATGCCCGATTATGGCGGCGGCCCCATCGTATCCCCCGAACACATGGCCGCTTATCGCAAAATACATGAAATCGTATCGG
>SLGU01000003.1 GCA_007136525.1 Desulfobacteraceae bacterium
AGTTTTAGCGCTAAATATGAACTTCGCAAAATGTTGATAAAAAGAATCAATGTTGCCTGTCACAAAACCATGTTGCAAAGATGGTGCCATTTTTTTTGCCAGGTTTTTTTGTCCAGTGGCGTAGGGATAAAAGGAATACAGCATCGTAGGGAAAAGGATGCAAAGTTAACAATTGGTGCACAGCTGTATGGTATTAAATACATATTATCACTGCTGTCCAAATTTGAATATTAAGGGAATTTTCAGAAGTCCCACAAAGGTTTTCACTAATAGAAATTCAGGAGGCCGCTCAGTGTAGAATGCTTGCCGAATGCAACATTCCCGAGGGTAAAGAAAAATAAACCTTGAATCCGGCATTACTGCCGGACCGAAATTCGCATTACTGCCGGGGCATAGCCGCTATGCCCGCGCCGCTTAATGTTCGGAATATGCTGTATTCGAAAAACCTGAAATTATCCGTTCTTCCCAGTTCCCGCAATCCCGAAACGCCTTGCGCTATCTTTGAAAAATCATACCCGAAAAAGTTTGGCAGCTGTCATTTCAAGTTCAGCCCGTACCGGCACTTTCCGGTTGGAAGGCCAGTACGGGCTTTGGATCGATCAGCTGCCGCTTACGCCTTTGGCAATGCGGTCACCAATTTCCTTATCTATGTTGCGCCAGTATTCGAAGGCACGCTGCAATACCGGTTCGGACACACCTTTTTTGAGATGCCTGACGACATTGGCCACCAGCCGGTCTCGCTGCGCATCATTCATCACCTCACGCACCAAGGTGCCGGGCTGGCCGAAGTCATCGTCATCTTTGCGCAGGGTGTAGGCGGCACGAACGAACTCACCACTGGCTTCCCAGATGGCATTCTCGGGATAGCGCTCACCGTCCGCCTTTGGGCCGCCCTTGGTATTGGGCGCATACACGGGATCGGAAACATTTACCATCCGCATGGTACCGCCTTTGCTGTAGCTGTGTACCGGGCTTTTCGGCTGGTTGACCGGGATCTGCTTGTAATTGACCCCCAGGCGTGCGCGGTGGGCGTCGGCGTACGAAATCAATCGGGCCAACAGCATTTTATCCGGACTCGGACCGATTCCGGGGACGAGATTATTGGGTTCGAATGCGGCCTGCTCAATCTCGGTATGAAAATCGGCCGGGTTTTGGTCCAGCGTCAAGCGGCCGACCTCTTGCAGCGGGTAGTCGCTGTGAGGCCACACCTTGGTCAGGTCAAAGGGGTTGAACCGGTATGTTTTAGAATCTTCAAAGGGCATGATCTGCACCTTCAGGGTCCAGCTCGGAAATTCCCCCCGTTTGATCGCTTCAAACAGGTCGCGCCGGTGGTAGTCCGCGTCTTCGCCGGCGATGCGATCGGCTTCCTCATCGGTGAAAAAGTCGATCCCCTGGTCGGTCTTGAAGTGGTATTTCACCCAGAAACGATCGCCCTTGGCGTTGACCCACATGTACGTGTGACTGGTGTAGCCGTTCATGTGCCGGTAGCTTTTGGGGACCCCTCGATCGCTCATCAGAATGGTGACCTGATGGGCGGATTCGGGCGACATGGTCCAGAAGTCCCACTGCATGTCGTGGTCGCGCAGGCCGCTGTCCGCGCGGCGTTTCTGTGAATGGATGAAGTGCTGGAATTTCAGGGGATCGCGCACGAAGAATACCGGCGTATTATTGCCCACCATGTCGTAATTGCCCTCGGTGGTGTAGAACTTCAGGGCAAAGCCCCTCACGTCCCGCCAGGTGTCGGGACTGCCAGCTTCACCGGCCACCGTGGAGAACCGGGCCAGTACGTCGGTCTTCGTGCCCGGCTGGAGTACTCCCGCCTTCGTGTAGGCGCTGACATCCCGGGTAACCTCGAAGTGTCCGAAAGCCCCGGAGCCTTTGGCGTGGGGCTGGCGGTCTGGAATCATCTCCCGGTTGAAGTTGGCCATCTGCTCCATCAGGTAATGGTCCTGCAGCAGGACAGGCCCGTCAGAGCCGACGGTAAGAGAAAACTCGTCGCTGGTTACTGGATTACCTGCATCATTTGTAGTAGCTTTGCGGTCGTCGTTTTTCATGGTATGCCTCCTTATTTGTTTTCGTTTATACTCGGGATCTCTGATTCACTTCACTTCGCCTTTTGCACGAGATTTTTTCCATACCAAAGAACCCCAATTGTTTATTAGCCAAGTGAATTTTTTGCCATTTAAAGCAAAAAATAGACATCTCGAGACAAAAAAACCAAAAATAAAAACGAATACCGGCATCATACATCCCTTCCTGAAAAAAAAATCTATTTCCAACCACTTCCATAAAAACCGCTGCATTATAAGCCTTCTTTTTGCATCCCGTTTCTTTTTCATAGGTTTCAACAGGATGAACGCTTAACTGTTATTATGTTGGGCAGCGATTAAAAAGGCCGCATATGACCACCGATTAAATATAACCTTTTCCCCGGGCCTGTGAAAGGCTACCCCACAAATGTATCTTTGGCCGATTCTATAATAAAACCAAGATGATGGTTAACCTGTCCGATAAGGATGAAAACCTGGCACGAAGATTGAGCATATTTAATATAGCGATGGACCAATAGAAAGATCCTTGAGTTCCACATGTTAATTTTTTTCAGGCGTCCTCTCAAACTGTAGAGGACGCAGAAAGCCATCCTTAAAACAGGAGATTAATGGTGGCCAACATTTCGGATGGCAGGTATTTACTCATAATTTATCAAGGCTGAAGCATTTAGTAAAATGAGGGCGACATCATGCGAAATTTTCAAAACATTGTCATATTCCTGCTTTTTATTGTAATAGTTGCAGCATGCGCCACCGTTCCTGTCACCGGGCGTACCCAACTTCATCTTGTCCCCTCCGAGACGCTGCTTTATATGAGCCAGGAACAATACAAGCAATTCCTGGAGCAAGCGGAATTAAGCGATGATGCAGAAATGTTGAAGATGGTTAACGACGTCGGTAAAAATATCGCAAAGGCTGTCCATGGCGTGGCCCTGGCCACCGCCCTGCATGAAAGGCCCGCAGCCACACAGCAGCTTTTCCTTGCTGCCTACGGCGCAGGCGCCCAGATCGGCGTATTGCTGCCATACAGCCGTGTCCACGAAAGCGAAGCCGATCACATGGGATTGATATTTATGGCAATGGCTGGCTACAATCCGAAAGAGGCCCCTCGCTTCTGAGAAAG
>SLGU01000103.1 GCA_007136525.1 Desulfobacteraceae bacterium
CTGTTTTGTTTCGAGACGTAACTTTGACGACTTCGCAAAAAGCCCAATATCTGCGTTACGCGCAATTTCCGAAGAATCTCACGTACGGCTAAGTACACTCAATTCTTCAAAAATTGCACGCGCCTGGATTTTGAACTTTTTTCAAAGCTGTCTGATCGCGATTATTACGAATGCATCGATAACTTTTGCACTTGCGTATCCGGTAAGAATGGCACATAATTCAATTTTGCACCAGCGCGATTTTTAACCTGATAAAATTAAGAAACCGCTGAAGCAAAGTCAATATTTTTTCTTTTTGTTTCCGTCTGCCCTGAGGTTGCCGTTCCATTTCGCATTCTGTGCGGGCGGCGCCTGAAAAACCAAAAACCTGAATCCTTGACATTGCCCGGAAAGCTGTAGTACAAGAAAAAATTTGATTTGTTTCATATTTGTCTTAACTTTGTGGATAAATCGACCTCTGCCATTGTCATGATGGATCGAAGGAAATTTTTTGAGCCGCTTTGGCGATGATGAGGGTTTAAAACCGTAAATCATGTATAAAAAGGAAGGCGGAATATGGCTGAAGGCATTAAGGAAGTCAGTGATGCGACGTTTGACGCAGAGGTAATTCAGTCCGAAACTCCCGTTCTGGTTGACTTCTGGGCGCCGTGGTGCGGCCCCTGTAAGGCCATTGCACCTATTCTCGAGGCGATCAGCAAGGATTTTGAAGGACAGCTTAAAATTGTTAAATGCAATGTCGATGACAATCCTTCGACTCCCAGCAGTTACGGTATTCGTGCCATACCCACCCTTATTTTTTTCAAGGGCGGGGAAAAAGTGGAGCAGATTGTGGGCATGGTGGAAAAATCCAAGCTGGAGCAGACAATCAAAAACAACTTGTAGTGGCGGGCGCATATGAGCGGGGCAGATTACGATCTTGTAATAATCGGTGCGGGGCCGGCTGGCATGGCTGCGGCCCTTTATGCGGGAAGGGCGCGGCTATCGGTGCTGGTACTGGAAAAAGCAGCCCCGGGAGGACAGATTCTGGTAACGGACTGGATTGAGAATTATCCCGGATTTTCGGAAGGAATAAGCGGACCCGACCTGATGGAGCAGATGCTGGCGCAGGTCAAGCGGTTCGATGCGGAGATAAAAAGCGGTGAAGTGGTTTCAATGAACATCGGCGGGCCGGTCAAGCAGCTTGGGCTTTTGGATACAACCATTACCACCAGGGCAGTGATTATTGCCACCGGGACGTCCTTCCGCAAGCTTGGCGTTCCGGGTGAAAACCGTTACCTGGGACGGGGTGTTTCCACTTGCGCTACATGTGATGCCCCGTTTTTCAGAGACAGCATTGTCGTGGCGGTTGGAGGCGGGGATACGGCCCTGCAGGAAAGCCTTTATCTGACCCGGTTTGTAAAAAAGGTTTACCTGGTGCACCGGCGCGATCAGCTGCGGGCTGTGAAAATACTGCAGGAGCGGGCGGCGAAAAACGATAAGCTGGAAATCATCTGGGATTCAACCGTTACAGAGATCAAGGGCGGGTCTGAAGGCGTTGAAGCGGTTACCGTGAAGAACATAAAGACCGGGGAAGCGTCAGATATTCCATCGGAAGGCTGTTTCGTGTGGGTGGGATCGTTGCCGAATGCCGGTTTTGCTGCGGGGCACGTTGAAATGGATGGGCAGGGTTTCATTATGACGGATGACCGTATGCGGACAAACATTCCAGGTGTTTATGCGGCGGGGGATGTCCGGAATACGCCCCTTCGCCAGGTCGTAACGGCGGTAGCCGACGGGGCCATAGCCGCCAGCGAGGTCATGCATTATCTTGACAATATGTAGCAGAAGCGGCCTGCAACGCAGCCGGCGATCCTTTCGGCGATGATATTCAGGCGCCCCGATCTTGTCACGTCACAGCTTAAGTGCCTTGCCATCATAATTGACTATTTTCGAGATTAACAAATGCGGAACCATGGAAAATTTTTTTTGATCATTCTTTGTGCGCTGCTTGCCTTCAGCTTCGGTGGCTGCGCAAAAAAGCCGGATGAAAGAACCGCCCAGCAGTTGTCGGAAGACGGTGGCAGGCATTTTGAAGCCGGGAACTACAAGAAGGCCATTGAGGCATATAAACGCCTCAAAGACTGGTATCCATACAGCCCCCTTGCCAGGCAGGCCTTGCTAAGAGTTGCCGACAGCCATTATCATCTGGAGGAATACGAAGATGCCATTTTCGGTTATGAACAATATGAACACCTTTACCCGAATGACCCTGAAATTCCCTATGTGATCTATCAGATCGGCATCTGCCATTATGAACGCATTCGGACGATAGACAGGACGCAGCTGCCCGCCAGAAATGCACTTGAGACTTTTGAGCGTCTCCGGTCCCGGTTTCCTGCCAGCGAATTTGCAGAAAAAGCAGGGCCAAAAATCGAGGAATGCCTGGAAAACCTCGCCGGACATGATTTTTACGTGGGGCGGTTCTATTACCGGTCCGGTCATTACAAAGCCGCTATCAATCGCTTTAAAAAAGTGACGGATCAGTATCCGGACCATCTTGACGTTTATGAAAGGGCTTTCAAATACCTGGCGATGGCCGAGGAAAAACTGGCTGAACAGGAAAGGTCCCGGGATGAGGCAGCTCAAGACGCGGCAAGGGAAATTCCGGAGGCGGAAAAAAACAGGCGGTTGAATATGCCCGGACCCTATACCGGGCCATGAATCCGGCAGGGGCAGATAGAGAAAATGCTTTACAAGTTGGTCAAAAAAAGGCATATGAGGTTACTTTATGCCTTAAGGGGTTAAATGCTTCCGTTTGTGAGCGTTTTCAGAAGACCGGATAAGCGCGTAGCCCTGAGAATTCTGATATTCAAAAACAGCTTAAGCAGGCGATTGACAATAAACAAGGAGACAGGCAATGTCCAGGATGTGTGAATTGTGTGGAAAAAAACCAATGGTCGGATGTAACGTCAGCCATGCCCATAACGTCACCAAGCGTCGTTTCAACCCCAATCTTCAGCGCGTACGTGCACTGCACAATGGCAGTGTTAAGAAAATCAGTGTATGTACAAGCTGTATTCGTTCCGGCCGGGTACTCAAAGCGCCCCGGATGATGAAAAGCGTTGCCTGAATAAAAACGGACCTGTAGGGGGCGCAAAAAGGGGACAGATTTATTTTTTTGCTTTGGAAAAG
>SLGU01000210.1 GCA_007136525.1 Desulfobacteraceae bacterium
CAGGAGGTTTTCCAGGACGCGCATATCCATGGTGTCTGACTCCAGGGTTTCCTCGCTGCTGATGGATTTGACGGCATGGACGGGTATGACGCGGGAACGGTCGATGCCCGCGGAAAGTTCATGGAGCCGGTACCCGAACCGGCCGAGGCGCGCAACCAGGGTTTTCAGGTCCACCCTGCCGGCATCACCCAGAAATCCAATACCCATCCGCTCCAGGGCTTTTGCGGTTACCGGGCCGACCCCGGGAACCTTTGAGACGGGCAGCGCGTTGATGAGATCCTGCACTTCTTCCTCAGGTATCACGCGCAGGCCGTCCGGCTTGTCCATGTCCGAGGCGATTTTTGCAAGAAATTTCAGGGGCGCAATGCCGACCGAGCAGCGCAGGCCGACGTCCCGCCTGATCTTATCCTTGATTGCGGCGCCGATGCTGCCGTATGGTCCAAAAAGTCCCTCGCACCCGGCAAGATCCAGGAAAGCCTCGTCAATGGACACCTGCTCAAGCACCGGGGAAAAAGTGCCAAGCACGTTCATGACCATTTCGGAAACCTGGTTGTAGCGCCCGCGGCGGGGACGCAGAAAAACACCTTCGGGGCAGAGCTTCTTCGCCTGAAAAACCGGCATGGCGGAGTGCACGCCATACTGCCTGGCCTCGTAGCTGGCCGCGGCAACCACCCCGCGATCCGATACGCCGCCGATGATCACGCATTTCCCGGCAAGGGAGGGGTCGTCCATCTGCTCGACTGCGGCAAAAAATGCATCCATGTCCACATGGCAGATCATCGGGCACCTCTGTTTTCAGGGCTTAGCCGGTTAGAACCCATACCCGTATCCGGATTTCGGGCCGCTCTGGTTTTCAGGACAATCGAAATCGGGATCGGGATCGGGATCGGGATCGGGATCGAAAAAAAATATGGCGGTTGGCCATGAAACGATTGATAGCTGATGCCTTTCAAAAGAGAAATCCGTGGTTCAGGGGTTTGGAAAAACCGATTTCGATCCCGATTTCGATTTCGATTTCGAAGAAACCAGAGCCCGGCAAGCGTTGCACGCTGCGCTTATTCTTCACGCCAGGGGTCCTTTTTATCGGGCCAAAACCCGGTTATGGTTCCAGCAGCGGAACATGCGCAAACGCATTCACGTCAAACAGACCACGGTCAGTGAGCCGGAGCGCCGGTATGACCGGCAGGGCGAGAAAAGACAGGGCCATGAAAGGGTCCCGGATGCGGCACCCCAGACTTAAGGCGGCACTGTTGAGGGCTTCGGTATGGCCGTGTATCGCGTCAAAATCCGCGTCCGCCATAAGCCCGGCAATGGGCAGGGCAAGGAACGCGTCGACCTTTCCGCCGGATGCCACTGCCAGCCCGCCGCCCATTTCCACCACGGCCTTTACGGCAGCCAGGATGTCGGCATCGTCCACGCCCACGGCAATGATATTGTGGGAGTCGTGGGCCACGCTGGACGCAAGGGCGCCTTTCTGCAGGCCGAAACCGGCAACAAAGCCTTTTCCCGTTCTTCCGGTTCCCTGGTACCGCTCAATCACCACAAGTTTGAGCATGTCGCGCGCGATATCCGAGACGGCCTTACCGTTTTTGGCGGCCACATCCATCACCCGGCTTTTGGTGACCAACTGGCCGGGCACCAGCGCGATCACCCGGGCCGTTTTCCCGTCCGCCGGAATCGACAGGTCAACATCTTCGGGCGTCACGTTCATGGCCGCAGGGCAGGAAACCGGCGCCGGAACGCCGATGTCCGGATGCATGCGGCCGTGTTCCGCCACCAGGCGTCCCGACGTGTAGACGCTTTCGACCCTGAGGCCCTCCATGTCCGACAACACCACGATATCCGCGATTTTACCGGGTGCGATGGCCCCAAGGCGGGTCAATCCGAAATACCTGGCCGGGTGTATGGTGGCCATGCGAATGGCCGTCATGGGGTCAACCCCTGCGCCCACGGCTTTCCGGATCAGAAAATCAATGTGCCCCTCCCGCCGGATGTCCTCCGGGTGCCGGTCGTCGGTGCACCACATCAGAAACGGTTCGGTATGGGGCGTAATGACAGGCACAAGGTCCGCAAGGTTTTTGGCGCCGGTTCCCTCCCGGATCATGATGAACATGCCGGAGGCCAGTTTTTCAAGCGCTTCCTGGGGCGCCACGGTTTCATGGTCCGATGAAATGCCGGCTGCCAGGTAAGCTGCCAGGTCCCTGCCGGAAAGCCCCGGGGCATGGCCGTCCACCACCTTGTCATAATAAAGGGTGTTTTCGATCTTTTTGATCACATCGGGATCACCTCCGAGCACCCCCGGAAAATTCATCATCTCACCAAGCCCCAGGATACGCTCGTGGGAAAGCAGCGGCATGAGGCTGTCCGCATCCAGGACAGCACCGGCGGTTTCCATGGACGTGGCCGGCACGCAGGACGGCAGCATGAAATAAATATTCATGGGTTGGTTTTCAGCGGTGGCCAGCATATAGGCAATCCCGTCAACGCCGAGTACGTTGGCGATTTCATGGGGGTCTGCAACGACCGTGGTGGTGCCGCAGGGCAGAATACCGCGGACAAAAGCGGAAACCCCGGCCATGGTGCTCTCGATGTGGACATGGGCGTCGATGAAACCCGGTACGGCAAACCGGTTGTTAAGGGACATTGTGTGCCTTGCCGGGTAATCCCCTATGCCGGCAATGTGACCCCCGTAAATGCCTATATTGCCGGGCACAACCGCCCCTGTGTAAACGTTTACGATGCGAGCGTCCGTCAGCAGCAGGTCAACGGGCACCTCCCCCCTTGCTGCTTTAATCAAATCTCCTGTTTCCATTGAACGCCTCTAACCGGGTTCTCCCTTTTTGTTGATGCCGTAGCGGGATATCAACCGTGACAAATACGTCCGCTGGATCTCCATGATGCCGGCTGCCTTGCTCTGGTTGCCGCCGGTCGTTTTCAGGTTGGCCTCGATGAACCGTCTTTTGAACGCATCAACCGCGTCCTTCAGGGGGACGCCGATAGGAACCGTATCCAGCGAGCAGTCTTCAATAAACATCGGCAAGTCATTTGGAAAAATTTGGCGGCCATTGCCCATGACAACTGCCCGCTCAATGGCATTTTTCAGTTCCCTGACATTGCCAGGCCAATCATATTGCTGCATCTTACGCATTGCTTCAGGCGTAATTTCAA
>SLGU01000356.1 GCA_007136525.1 Desulfobacteraceae bacterium
GCGTCCGCGTCATGGGCCCGCCACCCGAAATCCGCACCGGGTGCGACCTGGTCATCGAATACCCGCTTATCGAGCATCTCAACATCATCCGGATGCTCGGGGAGGCGGGCCTGGCCCCGATAAAAACCGTTCCGGTTTCAGGCCCGCTCCTTGAGCCGGTAGACATCTTTTTTACCCGTGACTTCGGGAAGTTCCTGATGGTGCGGGCCGCGAACATGAAAATCACCATTGATAAAACATCCCTCGTCGTTGTAAACATATCCGGGGGCGGATGCCCGGACGTGCCTTTCCTGGCCAGGGAAATGGTCGGGAAAACGCTGGACGGGGCACCCCGCCCCTGCAGCATCGGGCATACCCTCTGCGGGTATGCACTGGATTTGGCATACGCGGAAATCAAAAGACAAAGCCAATGTTTGCAGTAGTCGGCACCGTGCCGGACGACCATTTTCCCATTGTCGCGGGCCCTGTTTCGGTGGCGGGTGACCGGATCGTCGTCAACAGCCATGAAATTGACATCAATCGGGGTACGGCCGCCCTTCTTGCGGCTGCGGCCATGGTGTCCCGCTATATGGGAACAGGCGGGCCGGAGGCCTTTCTGGTGGGAGACACGGGACGCGGCAACGGCAGCCGCAAGCTGTATGCGTATCTTGAAGAAACCCTACCCAAACGGTCCTATACCAGCCTCACGTTTCACTATATCCAGCCCGATGTGGACTGGCACAACCGGGTCCTGTTCGCCGTGGATGAAATGGCAACACGCCCCGTTCTCATCGCGGACGCGGGCTTCATGTACGCGGCCAAAATGAGCGGTCAGGCAGGGGCATACGATGTTTTCACCCCGGATATCGGCGAATTGGCATTCCTGGCGGATGAAACCGCACCCCACCCTTTTTATACCCGCGGCTTCATATTCCATGAAAACAACCGGGCGCCGCAGCTGATCAAACGGGCTTACGCCCATCAAAACGCCGCCCGGTACCTCCTGGTGAAAGGGGCAGAAGACCTGGTGGCGGACCAGAGCGGCATCCTGGAGACGGTTTCGGAGCCCTGTATTGAAGCCCTGGAAGCCATCGGTGGCACCGGGGATATCATCACCGGACTGGTTGCCGGCCTGACCGGCATGGGCCATGATATTCCCGCATCCTGCCGGGGCGCCATCCACGTCAGCCGGATGGCCGGCCGGATGGCAAACCCTGACCCCGGAACCCAGGTATTTGACATTATCCGGAAGATCCCTGATTGCCTGGAAGCTTTTTACGGCGCAGGCGGTGCGGTTGACAGCCCGGTCAGGATTTGAAAAACGCCGGCAGGCAGGCCCCGATACAGATTATCCCCCCCGTAATCACGATTCCGGCGGCAAACGAGCCTGCATCACCGGTGATCCCGATAAAGGCCGGGGTGATGCCCCCGCCGTATACAAACGCAATGGGAATGGTCATGGACACGGCCACGTTCCGGTGCGCCTCAGGCGTAATGGCGGACAGGAGGGCAAACCCCGCGGGGAAAAAGCCCGTGGATAAAGTCGCCTGGACGACCACGGCGCCTGAAAGCAATGCCGGGTTGTGGGTCAGGCCCATGAGCATCGTTGCAGCACCCGTTGCCCCCAGCATGGCAATGATGGTTCGCCTCGGCCCGTAATAATCTGATGCCCACCCGGCCGCAAGGGCCATGGCCAAACCGGGAATGCGCGAATAGGCCAGCAGGCTGTTGGCAAAACCCCGCTGAAAGCCTGCTTCATCGATCAGGTACAGGGGGAGCATGGTGTATATGCCCATGGTGCTGCTGATGGCCAGCCCGAAAAGAATCACCATGGCCCAGAAAGCGCGGCTGCCTGCAAGGGTCCGGAAAGCAGCCCCATCCGGGCGGGTGCCCGGGAAATCCCCGCCCCTGCCGGACACGGCAAACCACAGGCCGATGAAAAGGGCGGCGACCCCAACTGCACCCGGCATGGCACGCCAGGTATATGTTCTCAGGAAAACCTCGGCAATAAGGGGGGCTGACACAAATGCCAGGTTGGGCGCCAATTCGTGGATGGACACGGCCTTGCCCCAATGCCGGGGATCCACCATTCCCATCAAAGCCGTTATGCCGGACGGCAGGTAAAGCCCTGCGCCGACGCCCAGAATAAACATGGACACCTGCAGATGCACGGGCCGGATTCCAAAAGCCATGAGCAGCAGCGCCACCCCCACTCCCCACGCAGACAGCACAATGGTCCGGCGATGAAAAATCACCGCGGAAATGTATCCCGAACCGATCAGGGCCGCGAAATACCCGAGTGACATGATCAAAAAAAGCGCCCCGGCCTGTGACGGGGTAATATCCATTTCCGAAACAATGCCCGGCATGAGCGGTGCGAGCATCACCCGGGACAAAAAGGTAAGGAAAAAAATAAGCGTGACAAACAGGATCGGCGCAAGGGGGTCGAACCGGTAAAACGGGGGCGGCGAAACCTGATTTTTTTGTCTCTCAGGCATAAGATATTCTGTTCAGGAATTGATGGACCTGTAAAAAGTCGTTTTCAGACGGCTTTGTAAAAAGTTAAAGATCAAGGCGCGCGCAATTTTTGAAGAATGGATAGTACTTATGCGTACGTGAGATTCTTCAAAGATTGCTCGCAACGCAGATATTGGGCTTTTTACGAAGTCGTCAGGAATTGTTTCAGCGGCATTCAGGCTTCCATGGCGCGCAACTGGTAGGTGCCTTTCATCACGGCCACCACTTCGCCGTTGGCATCCATGATGTCCCCTTCGAGAATATAGTCGGCCTTGCCCTTTTCCGCGGCCTCATCCTCAATGCGGGCGATATCGGATTCGGCCAGCCGGACCTCGATGCGCACGTCCGTGGTGGCCGGCCGGCGAAAGCGGATGTACACGTCCTTGACGATCGGGTAGTACCGGGTCATGTCAAAGGAGGTGAGAAACATGGCCCCGCCGGTGACCTCCCCAACTGAAAAAAGGGCACCTGCATACATGATCCCGATATGGTTGGTATTTCCTTCTATGGGCATGGTCGTCACAACCCGACCCCGCTCCAGGACCGGGGCTTTAAGGCCGGCCCGCCTCACAAAATCCACGGTTGTTTCGACCAGGTTGCGCGCATCTTCTATTGGCAGCATCATCAGGTAAGCTCCATTTCAAGGTTAACGGGTGCCGGGTGTTGCCCGCAGCAACAATTGCAGGGGCTTCGACCCGGGAGACAGACTGGAAGTCTGTCCCCTGGGGGGTCTGCAAATACGACCCCGATACCGACCCCGACCCCGAGAGGCTGAACAACCTTTTGGGGGAAATTGTCCTTTTGAATAACGATGGTCGATTATCTTTTTGCGTCCAGGCGTTATAAACCCATCTCAAAATTGTCTTTCGATTGCGATCCCGATTTCGATTTCGATTTCGATTGTCCAAACAAGCGAAAAAAGGGCTTCCTGAAAAAACCTGGCAATCATAGAATACATGCTATATCATATCCTTATATAATCCCCAACATAAAACCCGCCAACACCCCAACAAAGGATGGATCATGAACTGCCCTATATGCAGCAGGCCTTTGTCGCGAAAAGAAAATCATGCCCATGCCACCCCGTCGACCATCTGGGGATAATTCATGCTGCCGCCGGACAAAATGCCACCAACCCGTCAAAAACCCTTTACACGCCCGTGGATTTCGATTATCGCTTTTATTCGGAACCGGGCTAACCCGGTTTTGGACATTGATCACTTATTCACGGGAGAGCGTTTATCATGCTGAAACGTTTGTTGATTGCCACTGTTGCATCTGTAGGTGCCGTATTGCTTTTTGCGGGGCTTGTTTTTCCGCCTGAGTGCCGCGCCGAAGAAAACGTGATACGGGTAAGAATGGAAACAAGCAGAGGGGTTATCATACTGGAATTGAACCAGGAAAAAGCCCCCATTACCGTTGCCAATTTTCTGCAGTATGTGGACGACGAATTCTATGATGGTTTGATTTTTCACAGGGTTTTAAGGGATTTTGTCATCCAGGGCGGCGGGTTCGACAAAAATATGCAGCAAAAACAGACACGGGCCCCCATCCAGAACGAAGCCGGCAACGGGCTTTCCAACGAGGCTTACACCATTGCCATGGCCCGCACCGAGAATCCGCATTCTGCCACATCGCAGTTTTATATCAACCTGAAAGACAACCTTTCTTTAGATAAAAGCCCTGAAAGCCCCGGATACGCGGTGTTCGGAAAGGTTGTCCACGGAAAAGACGTTGTGGATGCCATCGGCAGGGTCAATACGACTGTTATTGCCGGCTACCCCGATGTGCCGGCCAAATCGGTGGTCATCCGTAACGTTTCAAGAACAACCGTGGACGATGACGGGTCCGGGGGCGGGGGCGGCGGCAGCAGCGGCAGCAGCACCTGCTTTGTCGGCATGCTGCGCTGAACCGATCGTTTTTCCCACCTCCGACCGCATGCCTGTGCCGTCTTCTCAGGCTGCATAAAGGCGCCCCCTGAGCCGGTCGAGCCAGACATACATGGCCGGCACGTAGGCCAGGGTCAGGAATGTGGAAATGACCAGGCCGGAAATGGCGACCACGGCCAGCGGGGACAGCCTTTCCAGGCCGACCGCCAGCTCCATGGCGATGGGAAGCATGCCGGCGATGGTTGAAAATGCGGTCATCAGGATGGGCCGGGTCCGCAGGCGAATGGCGTTTTCTACAGCCTCAAACATCCCGCTTCCATCCCGGCGCGCAGCCTCGATAAACTCGACGAGCAGAATGGAATTGTTGACTACGATGCCGGACATGAGGATCATCCCCATGTTCGCGGCCATTGAAAATGTCTGGCCCGCCAGCATCATTCCCCACGGAATCCCGATAAACGCCAGCGGGATTGCCGACATGATCATCACCGGACCGGACCACGACCGGAAAGCAACCACCAGCGAGAAATACAAAAGCAGCAGCGACAAGCCGAGAGAACCGCTCAGCCTCGAAAACGTCTCATTCATATGGGTTACTTCCCCCTGCCGGGTGATCTCATATCCGCCCGGCAGCGCCATACCTGAAAGCACGGTTTCAGCCTGACCGTCGAGATACGAAATCGGGGCCTTTTCCCGGTAGGCAATGACATTGATCGTGGGCTGAAGGTTTTCCCGCGTGATCCGGGTTTGCCTGAATATATGGCCGATCCGGGCAATATCGCCCAGATATACGATCCCGGCGGGCGTCAGGATCTCAAGAGCGGCGAGCGCATGAACATCCGTCACAGTCCCGGGGTCATATGCCACCCGCACGGGATACCCATCCTGGCCGCGCACCCTGAAATTGGCGGCCACCCTACCGGTTGTTGCGGCATAAAGTGCATCCGCCGCATGCTGATAGCTGATGCCGTAGCGCCGGGCGATGGTTTCGTCGATGTCTACGACCACTTCCCGCTTCGTCATATCCCAGGTTTTTGATACAGACTTGAGCCCCTTTACCCGGTAAAGCCGATTCCGTACGTCGTTGGCAAGCCCGTCCAGCACCCGTGGGTCCGGCCCGGATATCATGATGTCGACAGGCGCTGCAATGGCGGCCAGGGGCGTTGCCCCATACTCGTAGACATGAACTGTTTTAAATTCCGGAATCTGAGAAAAAACCGACTTCAGACGTTGCTGAATATCCCATATGGAAAGTTCCCTTTCAAAGCGGTTGACAAAATGAATTGTCATAACGCCCTCCTGGGCGGTATTTTCCGCGCCGAAACTGATCACGCCCGGCTCCGAGCCTACAGCTGATGTACTCATCAGGTAGCCGGGCATATCAAGGATGCTTTCGTGCACCCTGCCCAGCGCTGCCTCTGTCCGGGCAACGGCGGTATTGGGCCACGTTTCAAAAGACACTTTGATGATGCCCGTATCCATGGGGGGCATGAGATCCCGGCCGGCCTTGGGTATCTGCCGCAGACCGATGGCAAGAAGCACCAGCAGCACGGGCAGGATCACGAAAAACCATTTTGTGGCGCCCGTTCGGAACAACCTGATCATCACGCCCGAAAGGGGCTCGATGATCAGATTCTGCCCCTTTTCCACGAACCGCTCGACCCGGTTGGCGCCGGAAGATGGCTTGATCAGGTACCGGGCCATAAGGGGGATAATGGTCACCGATGAAACAAATGACGCCAGGAGGGCCATGGTGAGAACCGCGGCCAACGGGCCAAGGATCTTTCCGGCATACCCGCCCACAAATATGATGGGCAAGAGCACTGAAATGGTCGTGACGGTGCCGGCCAGACTTGCCGGAAAAATCTGTACAGTGCCGTCGATGACGGCCTTTTGGCGCGCATCAGCCAATTCGCCGGGGGCATTCTTTTCAATCAGGCCCTCCCGCCAGCGCCGATCGATATTTTCAATCACCACCACGGCATCGTCAACAAGGAGCCCCACCGCAAGGATAACGGCGGTCATGGTGACGATATCGAGTTCGAAACCCAAAAGTTTCATTCCCGCAAAGGTCAGAAGAAAGGTAAACGGGATCGATACGGCGGCAAGCAGCGTGATCCGCATCCGCGCCAGGAAGAAAAAAATGACTGCCACGGTCAAAAAAACGGCGCTCCTGAGGGCTGAAAACAGGTTGGATACGGAGGTGCGGATCAGATCGCCCTGGGTATCGACGACTTCAAAGGAGACTCCCGGGAACATGGCATTGATCCCTGGCAGCCCGGCTTCCACGGATTCCAGGGTGGCCATGACGTTTCCGTTTTCCGGGCGCAGGATATTCAAACCGATGGCGGGTTTTCCGTTGCCGTAGAAAAAAGATTTCCTTTCTTCTACGCCGGGCTGTATAGCGGCGATGTCTTTCAGCAGGATCTCCCCGCCGCCGGGATCCGCTCCCACCACGATCCCCCCGAGTTCATGGGCGAAAGATTTCTCCCCTTCCACGCGGATCAGCAGTTCGTTGTCTGCTCCCACCAGGGTTCCGCCCGGAATGTTTCTGTGAGATGCCGCGATGGCGGACACGATGTCCGCCGGGAGAATACGGTAAGCAGACGCCCGGCTCCTGTCGACAACCACCTGTAATTCGGGGGCGTACCCCCCGAACACCTCGACATCGGCCACGCCGTCGAGCCTCAACAGCGCTTCGCGGATCTCGTTGTCGCACAACTGCCGCACTTTTGCCATGGTGAGGGGGGAGCCGGGTGCAGGGGCCGCCCCAAGGGTCACCACCGGCGATGCCGCGTCGGTTATCCTGAAAATAACCGGTGCGTTGACGTCTTCGGGAAGCTGGGACATGATCCGGTCCAGGGCGGTGCCCACATCCGTTACCGCTGCATCCAGACCCTTTTCATATTCAAACTCCACCGTGAGCGCAGCGGCTTCATCGCGCACGGAAGCGCGTACCCGTCTCACGCCGTCTATGGATGCCAAGGCTTTTTCAGCCTTTCTGGAAACCCTGTCCGTCATGTCATCGGCGGAAGCACCCGGCCAGGCCATCAATACCGAAACCCGGGGATAATTGGCATCCGGAAACAGGTTCAGGGGAAGTCCCCTCAGGCTGATAAACCCGAAAACCACGCCAAAGATCAACAGTGCGGATATGGCATAGGGGCGCTTGAGATACGATGCCATCCAGTTCATTGTCGGACGCCCCCGCCCTTGACGGGTTCAACGGGCTGAACCCGCGATCCATGGGACAGGTGAAGCAGCATCGACGCCTCTGCGACCACCAGCCGGTCGCCTTCTGAAACCGGCCCTTGGATCACCGCATGCTCCTTTTCCCGGGCCAGAACCGTTACCCCGACAACTTCCACCCGGCCCTGCTCATCCACCCGGAACACCCTTGCACCGGTTTCATCCTCCAGTATGGCCCGGGCGGAGACGCGAATGCCCGCCACTGCTTCGACAAGGAGGTCTACCGTGACAAAGGTTCCGGACGGCAAGCCAAAGGGCCTCTGATCCACCCGGAATTCGGCAGTGGCGAAGTGCCCTTCCCGGGCGGCGGGATAAACCCGGTACAGGGTTGTTTCGATTTCACGGGAATTAAATGACACCGTCGCCCTGCTCCCCGGTACCGCGACCAGGGCGGTTTCACGGGGTATGCGGGCAATCACCGCATACCCGGCATCCGGATTTTCAATGGTAAAGACCGGTTCTCCCGGCATGACCAGATCTCCCCTGTGCTTGTGACGGGCCGTAATGATGCCGTCAAAGGGCGCCTGTGCTGCCGTATAGGCTATATCGATGTTTGCTGCCGCGAGCCGGGCTTCCAGATTGCCGGTCCTGGCCTGCGCCGTTTGCACCGCGGTTTCTGCCTCATCCACGGCTTCCGGATTGATAAGCCCCTTGGCGAGCAGGGGCCTTCGGCGCTCCAGGTTCATTTCAGCACGGGCAAGCTCGCTTCGGGACCCTTCGAGCTCGGCTTCAAGCGCTTCCCTGTTTTTTTGAAGGGGCCTTTGATCGATTGTTGCCAGGACATCGCCGCCAGCGACTGCATCCCCGGGCTCTCCGGGCGCCGACAACAGATGTCCCGTCATTCTAAAGGCGACAGCGGCATGTTCCACGGCCTGGATGGTTCCCAGAAAACGCCTTGTGACATTGAGGTGCCCCTTTTCCGCAACGCCGTGGTTAACGGAATACACAAGGGATTCCGGATGCTTCAGGCGATCGAGTTCAGCCCCGCGTTTTAACGAAAGCCACACAGCGCCTGCAGCAATAAGAGCCGCTGCAAAAAAGATAAAAAATGCTTTGCCATATCGTTTCATGCGATTTCCCCGTATACACTGGTTCCCACCCTGAAAACCCCTTATATACCGACATGATCATCGATTTCTTTGACTTGAGTCAAATTATGATGCATTCGTAAAAGTCACTTTGGGACGGCAAAGAAAAAAGTTCAAGATCCAGGCGCGAGGAATTTTTGAAGAATTGATAGTACTTATGTGTACGTGAGATTCTTCAAAAATTGCTCGCGACGCAGATATTGGACTTTTTTCGAAGCCGTCAAATAATGATCGTGATATATAAAAACATATACAGGAACGACAAAAGCACAACCCTATCCCAGGAATACAACAATCGACGCAAGTGCCTTTGGGAAAACACAAAAATGGAACCCCTGTCCGGATCGGAAAAATGACATGGAATCATTATACCAGACCTCAAACACCATTCTTTACTGCAAAAACTGGAAGGACACGCTCAGGTTTTACCGTTTGCTCCTGAGCACGCCGGGTAACCCTGTCGCGGACTGGTTTGTGGAGTTTCATGTCAACAAGGGCGCCCGGCTCAGTATTGCCGATGAAAGCCGGGCAAGCATCAAGAGCGCCGGTGGAAAAGGGATAACCATTTCCCTGCAGGTTCAGGATATCAACGATGCATGGAGAGAACTGCGGCATCGCAGCCTGGCGCCGGGAACCGTCACCCTTCATCCCTGGGGGGCAAGGCTGTTTTATCTTTACGATCCAGAAGGAAACCGGATCGAAATATGGCAGGCGGATGTTTCAGGCGGATCTATGCCGGCACAATGAGCACCGGTGCCTTGGCGCACTTCATCACCCGCTCGGCAACGCTGCCGAAATCAAAATGGCTCTCGGTGCCCCTGCTGGCCATGATAACGATGTCCGGTTCGATTTCTTCCATGAACGCGATGATTTTTTTTGCCGGATCACCCACGGCGATATGGCGGAAAAAAAGCGGGCAGCTTGAAAGAAATTTGTCACACAGCTCATCGAGCCGCTTTTCAGCGGTTTCCTTCTCCCACTGCCGCATCCGCTCATAATCGGCTTGAGGATCGGTATCGCCGTAAGCGGCGCCGAACTCGAGGTATTCCTTGAGGACATAGAGAATATGGATTTCAGCCTGGTATTTCTCGGCTGTGGAAGTTACATAGGGGAGCGCCCGTGCCGCATTTTCTGACAAATCCGTTGGCCACAGGATTTTTCTGATTTCCATGGTTATTTTCCTTTCGCCGTGATGCATTGGATTCAGGCCTATCAACCGGTCGCCTTTCATCTCAAGCCGTCGGCTGCCCCTTTTTTTTTGCAAAACCCGTCTTATTACCTTACTATTATTATCAAGCGACGGTCAACCCATAACAGACCCATAACAGTCAGCACCGGAAAGGAACCCCGCCTTATGCAGTCCGGTAAAAAATGGTTTCTGGTTTCTGTTGCGCTGACGCTGGTTATCCTCGGGTACATCAGTGCCGGGTTTACCATGCGGAATACCGATATTCCCGAATTCTGCGGAACCTGCCACGTCATGCACGAGGCCGTGCGCACCCATCAGCAGTCCGTTCATGCGCAGCTGACCTGCAATGAATGCCATGCGCCCACCGATGCCTTTGTCTCAAAGATGATTTTCAAAACACGCGCCGGCATGCGCGACATCTATGTCAATACCATCGGAACCATTCCGGACGTTGTCGAGGCAGAGGCCGCCACAAAGACCGTCATCAATGACAACTGCGCCGGCTGTCATTTCATGACCACCATCAACCTTGACCGGAAAGCAAAAAATTATTGTGTCGAATGCCACCGGCATGTGCCACACACCCGCAAAAGTCCCATCGCATTAAGGAAAATGACCAATGAATAAACACCGCTGGTTATGGCCATTGGCCCTTATTCCATTGTTTATGGCAGGCGCCCTTTTGATCGGGGGGTGCACCGAAATCCCCGAACCCAAAACGCCTTCATACGAAACCGACCTGGCAATGGATGAAAATCGCAACGAGGCGTTTTCCAGGCAATTCCCCCTGCACTATCAAAGCTACCTCAACAATGCCGACGATACGCGGATGACCACTTATGCCGGCTCTGTTCCCCACGACAAGCACGACACGGTCAACCCGCTGCCCAAGGGGTACCAATACGGCCAGCCCTACCTGAAAAACCTGTGGATGGGCTATCCCTTCAGCTACGAATACAAGCGGGCCCGGGGACATGTGTACGCCATCGAAGACATCCTCGAGATCGACCGGATCAACAATTACAGCGAACAGGCGGGACTGCCGGCGACCTGCTGGAACTGCAAAGCCAACACCCTGCCGCAATGGCAAAAACAATACGGGGACGATTTCTGGTCCATGGAGTTCCATGATTTCAGGACGAAAGTGGACGTGGAAGACCATGCCGTCGGGTGCAACCTCTGCCATGATCCCCGGACAATGGAACTCCGCATCACCAGCGTGCCGTTTGCCGAGGCCATGGCGCGCCAGGGGATCGACTGGGAAGAAGCCACCCGAAATGAAATGCGGGCATACGTTTGCGGGCAGTGCCACGCGGAATACTACTTTCAGGAGGCTGCGTTCGGCCCCAAAGACAAGGTAACCTTCCCTTGGGATGAAGGGTTTACCCCCGGGGACATGTACGAATACTACAAGGACAAAGGGACCACGACCCGGGAAGGCTTCGAGGGGAACTTCATCGACTGGACCCACGCGGTGTCTGATACGCCCATGATCAAAGCCCAGCACCCCGAGTTCGAAACATGGATCGACGGACCCCACGGCGCAGCCGGCGTTGCCTGCGCAGACTGCCACATGCCCTATATCCGCGTTGACGGGAAAAGAAAAATCTCCTCCCACCATTGGACTTCGCCGCTGAAAACCATCGAGCAGTCCTGCCGCCAGTGCCATACGGACAAGCAGCCCGAATACCTTGAAGAAAGGGTGCTCTACACCCAGAAGCGGACCTGGGAGCAACTGCTCAAGGCCCAGGAGGATTCCGTCCGCGCCCATGAAGCCATCCGCCTGGCATCCGAATACACGGGCGAACGCCACGCGGACTACGACGCGCTCATAATCCAGGCGCGGGAGCGGGCACGGAAAGGCCAGTGGTTCTGGGATTTTGTGTCTGCGGAAAACTCCGCCGGGTTCCATAACCCGGTCAAAGCGTTGGAAACCCTTGCACGAAGCCAGAGCTACAGCAGCGAGGCTGTCAGGCTCGCAACAGCGGCCACCAACCACGCCATCGGAGGGCATTTAGAAGGCGATATTTACGAACTCGTCCCGCCCATCATGGAACACAGCCGCAAACTGCAGCAGAGCCGGGAGCACTTAGCGTCCCACACATGGCTGGGTTACCTGCCGCTTCTTCCCAAGGCAGAACGGGTCTGGGACGGGCAGAAAAAAATCGGGGATCAATAAC
>SLGU01000355.1 GCA_007136525.1 Desulfobacteraceae bacterium
CAAGCCCGGTAAAAAAGGCGGAGACGGAAAGGCGGAAAAAGCCCCGCAGACCCCAAAACCCGGGAGCCGGGAAAAACCGCCCAAACCCAAAACAGACACAAAAATCCAGACGCTGCAGATGTTCAACCAGGGGAAAACCATCGATGAAATCGCCGCCGAACGGGCCCTCAACCCCCGAACCATTCAGGGGCACATGTCCCATTGGATCGAGCAGGGTGAAATCGATGTCCGCCAGCTGGTGCCCGAAGACGCCCTGGCGGAGATATCGCAGGCGTTCATGCAGTTGGACACCCCGTACTTGAGGCCCGTATTTGAAGCGTTATCGGGAAAATATGGTTATGATCTGCTTCAATACGCGGCCGCACATCAGCGTTTTTCTTCTTCGGCGGCCACGGATGCGTCAATTTCGGGCATCATGGCGTAAAAATTCCTGAACACCGTCTGTATCTCATCAATCGGGGCCTTTCTGGAGAAAACCTTGGCGGACTTCTTGACAAGGTGCACCGATGACGACGCGGTGGTTTCGTCAAAACCGAGCAGTTCCGCCAACCGGGCAAACCACCCGTGAAGCTCGGAAAAACGGCGCTCCGATTCCGAAAGTGCAGAATAGTAGCGGGCGATGCGCTCATCCTGCTCGGCCACATTATGGGAAAGTTCCTGAAGCCGCTTTTCATCTTCTTCCTGCCGGATGCGGCATTCACCCAGGGCTTCATCTTTCATGGCCAAGGACTGCCGCGCTTCGTCCAGCTGCAAGGCCAACCCGGACACCGTCTCATCGTTTGCCCTTTGACAAGCTTCCAGTTTTGCAACAGCTTCCGCCACCTGCCCCGTGAGCGCGCCGATGCATTTTTCCTGCCCGGCCCACGCGTCGTTCAAGTCTTTCAGGCTGCGGGTCACCCTGATCCAGATTTCAAGGTTAAGCGGCAATTCCGGCAGGTTCGGTATCATTGGCAGCAATATCCGGGCATCCCCGCCCGTTGCAAACACCACCATCGACTTTTCTGACCCCGGTGCAACAATCGCCTGCCCCTCGACGGTGCATTCGGGAAAACCGCTGCCGTCCAATGCCGCCCATATGACCTCGCCGTTTGCCGGGTGCACCAGGTTGACCGATGAAATATTCACGGTCCCCCGTCTGTTCAACGGGTCGATGCGCAGCCGACCGCACCGCAGGATATCCGGGTCCGCTATAAAAACCGATATTTTCTGCCAGGCATCCGGGGCAAGCAGGATCTGCCTTGAATTCTCCGTCGTATATCCGGCTTGATGCCCTGGCGCGCCCGGAAAATAAACCCGGGCATAGAGCACCCCGTCTCTGTGGTCCGCTTCCAGCAGGAGCTTCTCCCGCCTGACCTCGCTGTCGACTTCCTTTTGTTCATAATCGCTCAGCACGGCCATAATATCGTCGAACATTTCGGCAACGTAGGCTTTGTTTGCAATATATCCACCCGTGCCGGGCGCCGTAACCAGGGGAAACCCGCTGATTTCCGAATCCATTTGTTTCTTTTCAATCAGACCGGTGCGGTTTTCGTTGTCCGCCAGGACCGGCCCCTGGTTCATCCGCAGTTGATCGTAGAGCCACTCGTAGCGTGAAAAACGCTTGTCCGTATTCTCCAGGGAACCGCCGTAATGATGCTTCATATCGGATCTCACAAACCCGATCAGGCGGGAATGCACCTGTCTGGGCGGCCTGTCAAAGGTGATATCGAGCCGGCTGCTGATCTTCTCCATGCAGTGAACGGGATCGGCAAGCAGTGCGTCGTAAGTGACGATCACGTAGTCCCGGCCGCTGACGGCGGCAAGGGCCTCGCGATTGTGCACCAACCACAGAAGATGCCCCTTGAGCAGGTCAAAGCCCTCCTGCTTTTCAAGGGAACGCGCCACCTCGTAGGGATGCCGGACCAGCAGCACAAAGCATGGACGGATCATTTTTTCTGCCAGGATATCCGTCCACAGCGGCATCAGCCGGCACATGCGCGGATCGCCCAGTACCAGGAGGCGATTGTCAGAAAAGCAGCGGTCGATGATGGCCGAAATTTTTTCCCCGGCATCCTTTGCCGCCCCGCCCCGGTGCCATTCCCGGGGCAGATTGCCCACCATGTCCCAGCGGCACCCCATGTTTCTCAGCAGGATCTCGTGCTGCACCATGACGGCTTCGTGAAAGGAATATTCGTCCCCGCGGCCCGCAGGCGCCTGGCCTTCCGGGTTCAACCCGAGCCGGTCGATGCAGCCGCCCAATGCGGAAATGCCGCTCCTGTGCATGCCAAGAATGATCAACGCTCTTTTTCCGTTCGTCTCCATAACCTTCTTCCATGCATTGATAATGGTTTTTCAAACGCCGCGAACACGGCCGGCGGCAAAGCTTTTCCTTGACAGTTCCCTCGCATGAAACCAATATATTGACGGCGTCGTAAAAAGCTCAATATCTGCGTTGCGAGCAATTTTTGAAGAATCTCACGTACGGCTAAGTACGCTCAATTATTCAAAAATTGCTCGCGCATGGATCTTGAACTTTTTACAAAGCCGTCTGAAAACGACTTTTTTCGGGTTCGTCAATATATTGCAGACTTCCCGAAAGGAATTAATATTTTACTTATCAGCATGCTAAAAACACCGGTCACGGCAATATTCCGTAAACAGAAGGTGAAAAAGGAAAGCGGCGGATGATCCGATACAGCCCTAATCAATCGGAATATAAAAAAATTGTTGTCATTGACAATGAAATTGAGGCCCAGCTCATCTCCTCTGTTCTGAACGAACGCGGCATTCCGCATGAAATATATTCTTTTCAGGATAACGCATTTGACGGATTGTTTCAAACACAAAAAGGCTGGGGCAAGGTGATGGCCCCCAAGTCCGTTGAGGCGGAAATACTTGAAATAATAAACGATGTACGCAGGGCACCCCCGCTGCAGGAAGTGCCGGAATATGAAAATGATTAGAACCCATCTCAAAATATGGACAATTTCCCCCGGGCGGCACCGGGTATTGCCCTGGCAACTGCAGGAGAACGCTGATATCTCCACGGCTCGCGCAAACGCGCCCTGTGAGGAACGGCAAAGCCACAGGGCGCTTGCCCGCGCTTCGCCAGGAACTATCAGCAACCCCCTGCAATTCTTTCTGCAGGCAACACCCGGCACC
>SLGU01000227.1 GCA_007136525.1 Desulfobacteraceae bacterium
AATTGTTGCCGTGGGCAGCACCGTCACCCCACCACCACCCAACGGAATTGATCAATTTGATATGACAGCATTGTAAAGCCTCAGCTCTGATTCAAGGGCAGGCATAGCAAGGCCTGGCCAGCAAGTGTTGATATGCATGGCCGGAACAATGCAAAAGGCGCATAAAAACAAAAAATGTTTCACGTGAAACATTTTTACAAAAACACAGGAGATATTATGGATTTTACACCATTCTTTGAAAGGTACGAAGCCTTGGCCGCGAAGGTGGATGAGGCATTCAAACGGGTGAGCGATGCGCACCCTGACCTGGTCTTGTGCAAGGCGGGATGCACGGACTGCTGCTACGCGCTTTTTGACCTTACCCTGGTGGAAGCGCTTTATCTAAACAGCAAATTCAACCAGGCCTTCACGGGGGAAGACCGTGAAGCAATGATTGAAAAGGCCAACAAATCGGACAGGCAGATATACCGCCTGAAAAAAGAGGCCTACAAGGCTGCGCAGGAAGGCCAGGATGAAACATCCGTTGTAGAGGACATGGCAAAAAAAAGGATCCGCTGCCCCCTGCTCAACGATACCGACCTTTGCGATCTTTATGCCCACAGGCCCCTTGCCTGCCGCATCTACGGGGTGCCGCTCGCCATCGGCGGAACGGGCAGAACCTGCGGCCTGTCCGGTTTTATAAAAGGGAACCAATATCCGACGGTTAACATGGATATTATTCACAACCAGTTGCTGGCAATCTCCACTGAACTTGTTAAACAGCTCAACACCAAGCGCCCCGGTCTTCCGGAAGTGCTGGTGCCGGTGTCCATGGCCATCTTGACGGATTATGACGATGAATATCTTGGCATCCCCACCGATAAGAAATAAGCATCTCTTTTAATGGCAAAAAGGAGGTATCGATATGACGGACATGGAAAATGATGAACAGCGAAAAAAAATGATTTTTGACGCCATGTCACCCCGCAGGCAGAAACATATTTTGAAAAAAGGGTATGACAAGTGGGATCCGTTCATGGAGCCCAAAGACCCCGTGGATATGCGCATGGACCGGACAAAAAGGACATCCCAAACGCTCATCCGGGATTTCTGGCAGTCCCTTGAAAACAAGGATGCCCATGGAAATGATTACCGGCGGGGCGCCTTTGAAATTTGCCTGGGCATTATCAATGAGGATGAAAAATTTTTGGGCATGCTCGATTTTGCATGCTGGTATAAGGAAGAACTGAAGAAGCATAAAGGGTGAATGGGTTCTATCCTGAATAGTGCCAGATCAAGAGGGGCAATCCGATGGTGGCCAGGATAATCAATATCCCGGGTATCGAAAGATACGGCTTGTACCAGGGTGCCTTTGCTGCTTTTGCTTTTTTTATTTCCGAAAGATACCAGTTGCCGATAATCGCAGCGGCAACAAGAAGGGCTATTGCCCTTGCCAAATCAATGAAAAGTTCCATCCGTCTTTTCTCCGCATATAAAATGGGGGCCGAAGATTAAAACGGCCCCCATTTCTGTTATTCATATATTTTTTCTTCGGGCGCTTCGGCCTCGGCAGCATCGCTTTCGTAGTCGCGCGCGCTGCTGTCCTTGTTCTTGAAGTACTCACGGTACCATTCATGGGCAACAATCAGGGACATGATTTCGTTGCTGCCGGTCCATATGGAGGCCAGGCGTAAATCCCGGACAATTCTTTCCACCGGGAAAATATTTGTATAGCCGATCCCGCCCATCACCTGCATGGCGTTATGGGCTGCTTTCTGGCACGACTCGGTAACGAACTTCTTGGATTCCGAAACCATTCGCCGGATTCTGCGAGGGTCCTGACCGGTATCAACAGCCATGGCTGTTGCGTATATCATTGACCGGCAGGCGTCAAGCAGCATGACGGCCTCCGCCACCTGAAAACTGACGCCCTGGAAGTTGTTGATGGTCGTGCCAAACGCCTTGCGCCGGGTGGTATAGCCTGTGGCGATGTCCACCGCCGGACGCGCACTGCCGATGGTCATGGCCGCGGTTCCCAGCCGTTCCGGGACCATCATGGTATTGAAAACCGCGTGAGCACCATTGATTTTTCCGACCACGTTTTCCTTGGGGACCTTGACGTCCTTGAACACCAGGCGGCCGGCGCCCCCTCCCCGGCAGCCCATAAGGCCGTAAAGATAGGAGGTTTCAACGCCTGGGGAACGATCGATGATCAGGCAGGTCAGGGCTTCATGGGGTTTTGCATCCGGGTCGGTCTTTGCATAGACCAGAAAAAAATCCGCCCCTTCGGCGCCCACGATAAACCGCTTCTGCCCGTTCACGATGAAGTGATCCCCCTTGTCCTGGGCAGTGGTGGTGGTGCCGAAAAAATCAGACCCGCCACGCGGCTCGGTCAGGCATTCCGCAGCAAACAAATCCCCCTTCAACAGCGGTTTGACATATTTTTCCTTTTGCGCATCGGTTCCGTGCAGCACAATGGCATCGCAAACGAGTTCGGCACCGACGCCGAACGTACAGGCGAATATATAGCCGAGTGTTCCCACCTCTTCCATAACCGCACACGTGGTCACCCAGTCCAGTCCGCGCCCCCCCCATTTTTCAGGATACCGGCAGCCCATGAGGTTTCTGCGGCCGGCTTCCTGAAGAAATTCCCTTGGAAACCGGATCTTATCGCTGTCCATGTCAATAATCATCTGCCGGGGAACCCATTTCACGAGATCCCTGGCTTCTTCCACAATTTTTCTGCCGTCTTCGGACAATAAGTAATCAAACATACCTGCTCCTGGTGTAAATGATGCATTGGCAAAGGTTGACGACTTCGCAAAAAGTCCAATATCTGCGTTGCGCACAATCTTTGAAGAATCTCACGTACGGATAGTACGCTCAATTCTTCAAAAATTGCACGCGCCTTGATCTTGAACTTTTTTCGAAGCCATCTGATCACGACTTTTTACGGGTGCATCAGTTGATAAACCCGTAAATATCATGTTGGTCCCAAACGATATCAGAATAAGAAGGCCACAAAACCATATTCAACAAAGGAGGGAACCAACATGGCTTTGTAATCACGCCTTGGCGTGACCCGGAGTTAGAACATTTTCCGCCTTAGCATGTGACACCGGTCATCCCCGGAGGGGATACA
>SLGU01000124.1 GCA_007136525.1 Desulfobacteraceae bacterium
CGGATTTCAACCTGCATATGGCCCGGTATGTCAAGGGGTTTTCCATACCGGTGCTCTATTACATCAGCCCCCAGGTGTGGGCATGGCGTTCGGGGCGGATCAAAAAAATCCGGAAATACGTCGACCGCATGGCGGTGATCCTCCCGTTTGAAAAAGGGTTTTACGAAGGGCACGGGGTGCCGGTCACATTCGTGGGGCACCCGCTCATGGACCATTGTTTTGCAGGACCGGCAAAGATGCATTCCGAGATGCCGGATGGGCGGGCGGCCATCGGCCTGCTTCCCGGCTCCAGGCCGCAGGAAGTGGTCCGGAATCTGCCCGTGATGCTTGCGGCTGCCAGCTGTTTGAACCGGAAAATCAGTGGCCTGACCTTTGTCGTTTCCGTGGCGCCCGGCATAGACCCGCATACCGTTTCGGAATACGTGCGCCCCTATATTGGCGTCATGGATATCAGCACGGCAGCCGGCGAAATTGGAGACCTGCTTTCCCGGTGCACCATGGCTATTGCGGCTTCGGGCACGGTCACCCTGGAAACAGCCATTTACGGCGTTCCTATGGTTATCGTCTACCGTGTGTCACCCGTGAGTTACGTGCTGGGCCGCGCCCTGATTCGCGTGGATCACATCGGCCTGGCCAATATTATTGCAGAGGAGCGGGTTGTCCCGGAGTTGATCCAGGGGGACGCAACACCGGCGAACATCGCCCGGGCGGTTGAGGCGATCCTCAATGATCCGGAACTGTATGCGTCAACACGGTCCAAACTATGGATGGTAAGGGACCAGCTTGGGGAGGCGGGTGCATCCGTAAGGACCGCGGGCATTGCATATGCCATGATTAAAAAAGCATAGCAACAATACCGCTTTTACAGGGGATGCAGAAAAAGGCCATGGTGATCAAAAAGCACATTCCAGACTTGAAAGAGCGGCACATCCGGCTGATCGGCTATGTCTGGGAGAACTGGATCCCGCTGTCCGTTGCCGCTTTTTGCATGGTGGTTGTCGCTGCAACCACATCGGCAACCGCTTTTTTGGTCAAGCCGGTGCTGGATGAAATATTTATGGCAAAAAACGAGCAGATGTTGATGCTCATGCCGATTCTGGTGCTTGTCCTTTATGTTTTGCGTGCACTGGCCATGTACGGCGAACAATACCTCATGCATTTCGTGGGTGAGCGCATCATCAAAAAGTTTCGCGACCAGCTGTATGCAAAAATATCGGAGCTGTCGCTTTCCTTTTATTTCCGCCACAAGACCGGCGTGTTGATGTCGCGGATCACAAATGATGTGAACATCATCAAGAATATGGTGTCCAAGGCCGTGGCCAGCGGCCTTGGCGATGTGTTCACCATCTTCGGGCTTATTTTCGTGATTTTTTACAGGGACTGGAAACTGGCCATTATCGCCATGATCGTTTTGCCGGTGGCCTTTTATCCCATATATGAATTCGGCCGGCGCGTCAGGCGGTTTTCAACCAAGAGCCAGGAAAGCATGGCGGAGTTGAATGCCTTTCTTCATGAAACCTTCTGGGGCAACAAGATCGTCAAGGCCTTTGGCATGGAGGATTCGGAAAAGGAGCGGTTTTATGCGAAAAATGAAAAGGTGTTCCGGTTCGAGGTCAAAACCATAAAGGCCAAGGCCCTGGCCTCCCCTGTCATGGAACTGCTTGGGGGGATCGGCGTTGCCCTGATCATCTGGTACGGGGGATCGGCCGTTATCCGGGGGGACGCCACGCCCGGCAATTTTTTTTCTTTCATGACGGCGGTCATGCTGCTTTACGGGCCGGTCAAAAAAATGAGCAAGCTCAATAATGTCATCCAGCAGGGATTGGCGGCCGTCGACCGGGTATTCGACATCCTTGAAACGGAAACGGATGTCCGGGAACCTGCAAATCCGGTTGCCCTGTCTCCGCCACCCCATCGCATAACGTTTAAAAATGTCTCATTTTTTTATGATGCGACAGAGCCGGTCCTTGAAGGCGTCAACCTGGAGGTGTCCCCGGGGGAGCGCCTCGGCATTGTCGGCACCTCCGGGGGGGGGAAAACGTCCCTGGTGAACCTGATTCCCCGGTTTTACGACGTTACCGGGGGTTCAATATGCATAGACGGCATCGATATCCGGGATGTTTCCATAAAGGCGTTCCGGGAGCGCATTGCCATCGTGACCCAGGAGCCGATCCTGTTTAACGACAGCATCCGCAACAATATCGCATACGGAAAGCCGGAAGCAGACGACCAGACGATCTTCAGCGCCGCGGAAGCCGCCTATATCCATGAGTTTATCTGTCAACTGCCAAAAGGATATGGCACGACCATCGGCGAGCTGGGCAACCGCCTGTCCGGGGGGCAGAAGCAGCGCATGTGCATTGCCCGTGCACTGCTCAAGAATACTCCCATACTTATCCTTGACGAGGCAACCTCCGCCCTTGACACGGAGTCCGAGGACCTGGTTCAAAAGGCGCTGCTGAATCTCATGCAGGGGCGTACGTCGTTTGTCATCGCCCACAGGCTCACGACCATACTGGACGCTGACCGGCTGATCGTCCTATCCGGCGGACAGATCGTGGAAGAAGGGGATCATGACTTTCTGCTTTCGCTCAAGGGCGAGTATTACAGGCTGTACCAGCGGCAGTTTGAAAACGGAAACGATGCGGACGGGGCCGGTACCGCCGGCAGCGCGGAAAACAAAGTATAGAGAACGGGCATGGGGAGCAGGACATTAAACAGGTATGTGTTTTTCGAGCTGATTCCGCCTTTTGTCATGAGCCTGGCCTTTTTCATGTTCGTATTCCTCATGGGTCAGCTTCTCGATATTACGAACCTGATCGTCAACTACCAGGTGAGCCTGGCTGTTTTTGCCCTGCTCCTCGTGCTCTCGCTCCCGTATTTTCTTGTGTACATCATCCCCATGGCCACCATGATGAGCGTTTTACTGACCTTCCTTCGCATGTCCGGCGACAACGAGATCGTTGCCCTGAAGGCGGGCGGCGTCAGCATGTACCGGCTGCTTCCGCCGGTTCTGGGTTTTGCTTTCATTTGCATGGTCGCCACCGGCGTCATGGGTCTTTACGGTATGCCATGGGGGAAGAGCGCCTATGAGCAGCTGGCGCTCGACGTGGCCCGTA
>SLGU01000301.1 GCA_007136525.1 Desulfobacteraceae bacterium
CGAGATACCAGGAAAAGTCATCTGCGAGCATTTTCAGGCCTTCAAAGGTCGAGGTGTTTACATCTGCCTGGACATGGGAGAAAGTCGTCATTGCCCGAATCATCTCTCCGAAGACGACCGGGTCGAAATATTCATAGCGGCGGGCAATTCGCCTGGCCTCATCGACATCATAGCCGACAGTGGTCAGCAGGTCGCAGCGCGTATGGATCATTTCACTGAAAATATAAGGCGGATTCGTGCTTTCCTGTGATTGGGAAAGGCGAAAAACAATGTCCGGGTGGATGCCCCTGTTTTCAAGATATGTCCTGAATTGCACGATGTGGCGGTAATCCTCATCGAGGAGCATCTGGTCGTTTGTTATTTTATCAAACAGGGAAAGGAGTTTTATGACGTCATCGTCGACGGCATCCGTGCCCAGCATATCATTGAAAGCGGCGCATTTTTCATCGAGATCCATCTTCTCGAATATTTCATCTGCCGGGGAGCGCCGGAAAATAGTAAAAAGGGGAAAGGGGCGGGGGCGAATTATCCTGTCAAAGGCGCCCGATTTTTTGAGCCGCTGGTATTGGTCTTCGGAATAAACGTAGAAGCATTTCCCGGCGTCGTCGTTACCTTCAAGAAATGCTTTGAAGTAAGGGTTTTCTATATCCACGTGATTCAATACAAAGTCGGCCATGGAATAATATTTTTCCATTACCCGCGAAAACGTTTCATTGGTGCCGAACCGGTCGTGAATCACATCCCTTTGCACCTGGGAGAAATAACCGTCGTTGAAGCGGTCGTCAACAACCCGGCATGCCGGCAGGACATGAAGACCGCCGATCGAAGGAAAGCAACTATCCAGAAAGTGTTGGAGGGTTTCAAGAGACGGCTCGTCCTCATTGAAGACACTGTCCGGGTATGCAATGACAACTGTGCGGGGGGAAATGCGCGAAAGGGGGTCTTCCGGGTTAAAGGAAAGGTCTTTTTTCTTCAGGGGCTCCGGTTTGGCTTCCCATGTTTCAACCAGGCGGTCGATCCAGTAATCGGCGATATCTTCAGCAAGCCCGCCGTATTCGGATTCCGGGTAGATATCCGCAAAAAGGTCGTCAATGGCATTCAACGTGTCTTCATACAGGGGCTGCCAGGTGCGGTGATGTCTGCCATTATCAGCCATGGGCGCCTCTTTTCAATTAGAAGGCCGATACATTGGGATTCCCGCTGTTCGTTTTTGACCTAATATCCCTTGGGTTCCTGGTACGCGGTGATGATATTGTCTATAATCTGTGCAATTTCAAGTAGTTTCATGTCATCCCAGCGTTTCCCGACAATTTGAAGCCCGATGGGCAAACCGTCGGTTGTAAATCCGGCGGGTATGGTGACCACGGGATGGCCGGTGAGGTTGAAAGGGACCGTGTATGCCGACATGGCCGTATAATAGTTCAATTTATGGCCGTTAACGGTGATGGGACGGGTATATATCGGCAGATTCCGGCGGACGGCATCCGGCGGGTAATGTTCTATTGCAGGAATGGCAGCGACCGGGCATATGAAGGCATCCCAATCAGACATGAAGCGGTCAAAACCGGCGACGAAATGATCCCTTCTGCTGAGAACCCGGATGTATTTCTGTGTTGACAAGGGATAGACCATTTGAAGCAGGGGGGTTTGCGCCCGGTACGACCAGCCCAGCCAATAGAAGAAAAAGCGAAAATGCCCCGGCTGATTCGACATGACCTGGACATCCATCATCTCCCCCCAGGTTTTCCATGCTTCTTCAAAATTGATGTCCGGGTTTACCCTGTCAACATGGATTCCTGCCTCAGAAATTTTTTTCACTGCTTGATTTATGGTATCGCGGGTGTCTTCGGATATGGGGACGCCGCCAAAGTTGTTGCTCCAGGCAATGCGCAGGGATTCAGGCGCCGGTTTAGCATCTGCCGCCAACGGTTTAACCGGAATGACCAGGGAATCCTTACTGTCAGGACCGGCGATGATCTCAAAAGCGAGTTTCAGGTCTGCAACTGACCGTGCAACAGGCCCGATGGACGCCATGTAGCGAACACCTCTTTCTTCGGGATTAAGAAGGCCGGGAAAGCTGCCATAACCTGATACCGCGTTTTCAGTGGGCTTCAAACTGTAAATACCCGTGAAATGCGCCGGCAGGCGAAGTGAGCCCCCCATATCGCTGCCGATATCTATGGGTGTTAAACCGGCAGCGACTGCAGCGGCGCCGCCGCCCGTGCTGCCGCCGGGTGTGCGATTAAGGTCCCATGGATTGTTTGTTCTTCCGAAAATGACGTTGTCGGTCTGCAAGTCCATGGCAACATACGGCATGTTTGTTTTTCCCAGAATCACGGCCCCGGCATCTTTGAGGCGGGACACAACCGTTGCGTCAAAAAGTGTCAGTTGTTCGGACAGGTCCGGATGCGCATTGGTGGTGCGCATGTTCCGGACAGCAAAGTGATCTTTCAGGGTGACCGGAACCCCATGAAGCGGGCCCCATATTTCTCCCCGTTCAATCGCCTTGTCCGCCTCGGCCGCACGATTCAATGCGCCTGCTTCATCAAGTATCACAATGGCATTCAGTCCCGGGTTGTGAAGATGAATATGGGACAGGTGGATTCTGACCAACTCTTTTGATGATATCCGGCCCTGGCGTATGGCTTCGGCCATTTGGGCGGCTGAATAAAACGCATAAGGCCTGCCGCTTTGCGCTGCTGCGTCATGAGGCGCCGCGTATGGTTTTGGCTGTGGCATGGAACGGCACCCGCTGAAAACGGCCAAAATGATGAGCGCTGCCAATAAAGCAAGGCGTCCAAAAGGGAAAAAAACGGATTTTTTTCGGATCGATTTCATCGGTGTCTGCCCCGGGTAAAAGGATTTTCGCCGGAAGTTGCGGTTTATGCCGGTCGTTCAGGCTCCTAAATCAATAATAACTATATTTGGGGGAAAATTTCAACTATAACCCATCTCGAAATTGGGATTCAGGTTCGGGGGGGGTCCCGGCTGCGTCCTGTAAGATGCTGGTATTTAAAATCACCGGCGTGAAAAATGAGGTTCCAGTGCATCTGCTTGTTGGAACTTGGTTTTTTCGAAATCGAAATCGAAATCGGGATCGAAATCGGTTTTTTCAAA
>SLGU01000245.1 GCA_007136525.1 Desulfobacteraceae bacterium
GAAGGCAAGGGAGAAAGCATCTGGTTGGCGTTTTTCCTGTGCGAGGTCCTGAACCGGTTCGCGGAGATCGCGCGGCTACGCGGCGATCTGGACTTCAGCCGACAATGCCGAAACGAGGTTGTCCGGCTTGGCCGAAACATCGAGCAGCATGGCTGGGACGGGGCCTGGTACCTCCGGGCGTATTTCGATGACGGCACCCCCATCGGCTCCGCTGAAAGTCCGGAATGCCGGATCGACTCGATAGCCCAAAGCTGGTCGGTCCTGTCCGGCATGGGCGACGAGGAGCGTTCGCGGGCAGCCATGGAAGCCGTGGACAAATATCTGGTGCGCAGGGAGGACAATCTGATCCAGCTTTTGGACCCGCCTTTCGACAAATCCGCATTGAACCCGGGGTATATCAAGGGCTACGTCCCCGGCGTGCGCGAAAACGGCGGACAGTACACCCACGCCGCGATCTGGACGACCATGGCCTTTGCCGCGTTGGGCGACAAACACCGCGCCTGGGAACTGTTCGCCATGATCAACCCCATCAACCACGGGAATTCCGCTGAGGAAGTGCAAAAGTACAAAGTCGAACCCTACGTGGTCGCGGCGGACGTTTACGGCGTCGAGCCGCACACGGGCCGGGGAGGATGGACGTGGTACACGGGATCGGCCGCCTGGATGTACCGCCTGATCATGGAATCCCTGCTGGGTTTCAGACTGGAAGCAAAGAGATTGTCCTTCGAACCCTGCCTCTCCACACAGTGGGACAACTTCACGATCCGCTACCGCTTTCGGGAAACCAACTACCGGATCACGGTCAGGCAGCAACAGGAAGACGAGGACGAAGCGGCGACCGTTACGGTGGACGGGGTGACGCAACGGGAAATGTCCGTGGCGCTTGTGGATGACGGCCAGGATCATGCGGTGGAGGTGGTGCTGGCATACCGTTGAGAATCCAGGTTGGCCGAGACCATTTATAAAATAGGAGATTCAATGGACACGTTAGGAAAAGACGACTTATCCGCAATCTGGGACAATTGCAGACCACCTTGCCTTTCACTCTACCAGCCGACGCATCGAGGGCACCCGGAAAACAAGCAGGATCGGATCCGGTTCAAAAACCTTGTGAAGGCGCTGGAAGAGTCTCTTCTGCAACGATTTCCGAATGCAGAGATCCGACCACTGCTGGAACCCTTTTTGGCGTTGTCCGCCGACACTCCCTTCTGGAACCACACATTTGACGGGCTGGCCATCCTGGGCGCGAAAGACTTTTTCCAGGTCTACAACCTGCAGCGACCGGTCCCTGAATTGGCCGTCGTGGCGGACAGCTTCCACGTCAAACCGCTTTTGCGCATCCTGCAGTCGGCCGACCGATATCAAATTCTCGCCGTGAACCGGCACGCGATCAGGCTCTTCGAGGGCAACCGGGATGCTCTGGACGAGATCGAACCGGCTCAGGGCGTTCCGCGGACGTTGACCCAGGCTCTGGGAGAAGAATTGACCGAGCAGCATCAGACCGTGGCCTCATACGGCGGTGTAGGCGGAGGGAAACCGGGCATGTACCATGGCCACGGCAGTAAAGAGTCCGAGGTGGACAGCGATGCCCGGCGCTTCTTCCGGGCCGTAGACCAGGCGATCCTTGAACACCACTCACGGACGTCGGGCTTGCCGCTGATTCTGGCTTCCCTGCCGGAGCACCACCATATGTTCCACGAACTCAGCCGCAATCCGTTTCTGATTCCGGAAAGCATCGATATCCACCCGGATGCCCTGCCGTCCGTCGAGGAATTTCGCAAGCGCGCCTGGCGGCTTGTGGAGCCGCGATATCTGGCGCGCCTGGCCGATCTGGTTGAAAAGTTCGACAAGGCATGGCCCGAGGGGCTTGGCAGCAACGACCCGTCACGGATCGCCAAGGCCGGCCTGGAGGGGCGGGTCGGCACCCTGTTGATCGAAGCCGACCGGGTACTTCCCGGCCGGATCAACGCCGCGACGGGCGATGTTGAGCAGGACGACGTGTCCCACCCACAGGTTGACGACCTGCTCGACGACCTGGGGGAGCTGGTCCTGAAGAGGGGTGGACACGTCGTTATCGTTCCTACCGAACGTATGCCGACCAAGACCGGCGCAGCCGCGATCTTCAGGTATTGAGCCGCAGGGAACGGAGACAATCTTTTTTTGCAAGGAAAAATCTCATGCGACGGGGAGAGTGTTTCTTATTCCTTAGAACCGCCACACGCTATAATTCCCCTCGCTTCGGGAAATGCATGACCTGGGAGAAAGTCCCTATTCATAGGATTATGCCTTACGAGAATGTGCGTTTTCCCTACAGACACGGTCAAACATAGGGTTATCATATGGTAGAGGGGAGAGAAGACATCTGAAAATTTTTTTCCAACGAACCATCAACATTCAAGCGGGGGGTAAAATGAAATCGAGAATTCTTATAGGATCATTGTTGATTGTCTTATCGCTCACGTTTTTCGGTTGCGGTCGGTTTGCCGGCGGGGCGGCCACGGGAGCAGCCGTAGGAGCGATTGGAACGGGAGTAGCATATGAATATCAGAACAAACGGCAGATGGATCAGCTCGAGCTGGAGTACAGCGAAGGCAAAATCACCGAGGAAGAATATTACTCCAGGAAAGAGCAGATTCAGCGTGGATCGATCATATATTAACGAAAACCAAAGAGGAAATACTATGAAATCAAGCACAAGGTATGAGACTGAAGACAAGATGCATCCGGCCAAAATAAAGGCCAAAAAAGTCGTCAGGGACGCAGGCAACAAGCCTGATATCGAAGCCAACGCCGAAAAACACGGCGGAGTTGAGCAAGAAAATAATGGCGAAGTGAAAAGAACCGTGGGGAAGTAGAACTGTACGTGATTCCACAAAACGGATTTTTTGCACAGAAGTCCGTGCTATGCCGGCAAGGCGGAAATAATCATGCCCGGAGACGGTCCGGAAGATCAAATCCAAGAGGCCAAGGAAAGCTGCCCGGTGGAATGTATTCACTTTGGCTCTTTATGCGTTTCGGACTGTTTTCTTCCTCCGGGAATCCCAACGGGATTCAGTCCCATAGCCCAGGGTTGCGGCGCACCGCCGCTACCCTGGGACCAGCGTCGTGTTTCC
>SLGU01000173.1 GCA_007136525.1 Desulfobacteraceae bacterium
CGAATGCGGCTTCATCATCACCTGTGAAAACAATTTTTACACCGACAACGGCAATGGGCATATCACCGGGCATTTTACCGGCGACCCGCACGTAATCTTTTTCCGTGGTAGCAAGCACGTCCGCTCCTGCAGCGACAGCCCGGCGCATGATTTCTTCGCATTCGGCATCCGTGTACGGATGGTGATCCAGAAAGGCCATATGCCCGGCGACGCGCCCTGCTTGGGTTTCAACGGCTGTCAAAAAATCCCTGTTCCGCGCAATCCCGGAAAAGACAAAAACGCTTGATTCCATTAGCACGGACAAGTCCGATGCAGCGCTGGTGGTTGGAATATCCATTGGAAATGGCGCGTGCCCCTCACGAATCCCGGTTAGAAACGACACGTGATTGGTCTGAAATACCGGCTTGCCCTGCAAGCCTTCGGGCGCCTGCGGGGCAATGCACGCGAGGCGGCCTGACATGGCCGCCTGGTCAGGGATCTCGGGAGCGCTGCCGCAGCGCGTAAAAATAATGGCATCGCTTCGCTTGAGTGCGGTCACCGGCTCCCTCAGAACACCGCGCGGCACCAGGTATCCATTCCCGAACATATTGCCGGCATCCAGAAGCAGCAGGTCCAGGTTGCGGTGCAGCCGCCGGTGCTGAAACCCGTCATCCAGGATGATGACATCCGGATCAAATTCCGATACGGCATGCATTCCGCTTTTGTACCGGTCGCTGCCCGCAAGTACCGGCACCCCCCTGCTCTTGGACGCCATCATGAATGGCTCATCTCCTGCCATATCCGGCCCGCAGAGCAACTCATAGCCGTCCGACACCACGATCCCGGTATTTTCAGCACGGCCGCCATATCCGCGGCTCAGGATTACCGGCCGGTGCCCCATGTGTTTGAGCATGTCCGCCGCGGCAATCGTCATGGGCGTCTTTCCCGTACCCCCGGCGACGATGTTGCCGATTGAAATTATGCGGCAGGGCAGTTCTTTTCCATGGAAAAAACCGCTGTCATAACAGGCATTTCTAAGCCGCACACCGGCACCGTACACCATTGAGGCCGCAAAGAGGAAAGCCTCCAGCGGGGTTTTGCCGGAAAAGCCGTCCTCGTTCATGACGGCCTCGATTTTTCTTTTAAAATTTTCCTTCATGAGGCAGTGCCGGCCCCTTTCTTTCTCCAAAGCCCGGATTACCGTCCATTATTCGATATATAGCAGCAGAAAAGCGGTCCCCAGGCCATACAGAATATTGGCCGTCCAGGCGGAAAGCCACGACGGCAGCAGCCCGCCGTATCCCATGGATATAGAGAAACTGTAGACAGTCCAGTAGGCAAAAGCGAGCACGATGCCGTAGGCGAAACTGACCGCCATGCTGTCTCTGGTCTTGCCGCGCAGGGCGATGGCGGATCCCATGAGTGCCATGATCAGGCAAACAAAAGGAAAAGCGGTTTTGCCGTAAAAATCCACCCGGTATTCTGTGGCGTCATAGCCTTCCGCCTCAACGCGTGCAATATATCGCCATAGCGCAAGAAAACCCATTTCACCGGATTCGACGATGATCCGCTGAAAATCGGAAGGCGCGAGGTCCAACTCAAAGGCGGCTTCTTCCAGATAGTCGATCTGGATGTCGCCGCTTTCCTTTCCGAACTGCTGAACCATGCTTTCTAAAAACAGCCACCGGCCATCGGCGTAAACGGCCTTGCGGGCATCGATGCGACGGGTCAACCGATAATGGTCATCCATGAAGTACAGGCTGACACCGAAAAGGACCGCCTCGCGGGGGTGAAAATAACGGACGTGGGCAAGCCCCCGGGCGTGGCGGATCCAGATATCTTTCTGTGAAGACAGCATACCCCGGCTTTCCGTTCCTCTTCGCAGGGCATCGATCTCATTGGATTTTGCTGTACTGACAGGAACCGCCACTTCGGAAAAGACAAACAAGGCGACAGAAAAAACCACACCTGCCACGGCAATGGGTTTGAGCAGGTAAAACGAGCTTATCCCGCCGCTTTTCAATGCAATCAACTCGTTGTTTCTGCTCATGAGGCCGAAAACGACCAAAACGGCCAGCAGGACGCCAATCGGGGTGATTTGTGAAACAATCAACGGAAGCTTGTAAACAAAATATAGCGCCGTATCGTATCCGGACACGGGAGACGCAAGAAACCGGTCGATCCTGCCGAAAAAATCGATGGCAAGGTATATCAATACCACCATCACCAGGACAATGGCGAAATATTTCATGTAAGTTGCAAGGATGTATCGATGAACGACCGTCATGGTGCCGCCATTATTGTTTCAGTACATTGGCCCTGAATACCATCTTTGCCGGCGGGTCCCGTTTCAATTATCGGGATATCCGAATCGGCGCCTTATCCCGGCTGCAATTCTCCCCGCAACGTCGTGCAAAGATTCCAGCAGGGCGACAGGGCTGTCCCTGGCGGTCTTTACCCACAAATAAACGCCCAGACCGCCCATGAAAAAATTCGGTATCCACATGCCCGCCGCTGGCGGAATGACGCCGGTTTCTCCCAGGATCATACCTGCGGAAAGCAATAAATAATAAAAAAGAAAACAGATCAGGCCGATCCCAAGGCCGGCCGCGCGCCTGGATGTCAGGGTCTGTATGCCCAGGGGAACGGCCAGCACGGCAAGCGCGAGGCAGGCGAACGGAATCGAAAACTTCATATGCAGCTCCATCAGGATCGAATAGTACCGCCTGTTTCTGGTTTCCGCCGTGTTGACGTATTCAATGAGCTCGGAAAGCATCATTTCCCTTCTGTCCTGCCTTCGTTTGCGGCTGTCGGCCGCCTCCTGGTGAAGCGCAAGGCGGATGTCATAGGTGGTGAAGCGGGTTGCATGGGCGGAGCGCGCGTCTATCTGAACGGTATTGACCATGCCGTCATACAGCCGCAGAGTAAAGACGTATGGGTCCTCCCCCTCGAACAGGTACCCACGGGGTGCGATCACCGTGCTGCGTACCGCCTCATCGCGCCGGTCTTCGATAAACACGTCTTTCAACTCACGGGTTTGTTGATCGATATCGTTGATGTAAAACACCACCCCCGGGAAAGCATCATTGAACGTGTTGGCCCTTAAGGCAATGTTGAAATTGGAA
>SLGU01000358.1 GCA_007136525.1 Desulfobacteraceae bacterium
TGTAATCCTTGTTGAATCTGCCGTAATGGTGATGCTTACGGCGCCGCTCCTGCTATGGGCAAAGAGCCTTGCAACATCATCGTCGATATTGAATTTTTGACCATTAGCAATAATCTATGGCCCTTGTCAAGGAATTGTTTTAATTATTTTGAATTCAGCGCGGCTGCGAACCATTCGACCGCTTCATCGATAAACTGCGCCTGGTAGTCCGGCCTGCTGATGGCGTGGTCGCCCCCGGCGAAACGAACGAGCCGCTTGGGTGTTGTCGTGTTTTCATAAATTTCCAGGGCGTTTTCAAATGAGACCACTTCGTCCGCATCGCCATGAAAAATCAGTATGTTGCTTATTTTTTCCAGTTTATCGGCAATGTCAAACGCCATTTGTTCTGGCGTCATGCCATTGAACAGCGGGTCTTCCGTGATGTGCGCGGGCACCCGGATGGATTCCAGGCGGGCCGGCGCCGCCAGTGTGATAATGGTTTCGATGTCGAATAAATCGGCAACCCCGATGCAGACAGCCCCGCCCATGCTGCTGCCGAAGAGGCCGATGGGCCCTCCGATGCCGGGGTATTCCGCAACCGTTGAAATGGCTGCCGCCATGTCGTTGATGCGCCCTTCAAATGTCGTTACCGCAGAAAAGCAGCCTTCGCTCCGGCCCCGTCCCCGATGGTCGAAACGGAAAAAAGCAATCCCCTTTTTGTTCAGCCGCTCTGCAAGGGTTTTCTGCTTGGGGGATTCCCCGTCGCTCAAAAGCCCGTGGGATCCGATGACAACGGGGGCGGGCCGGTTCCCAGATCGCGGTTCGGGCAGGTGAAGGGTTCCGCTTAAGCGAAAGTTATCCGCATAAAACTGGATTGTTTTTGTATTCATTGTAATTCCCGTATAGTAGGCTTTCCATGAACCGACTGCGTGTCAGGTTGGACGCAACGTTTTTATTGGGTTTTATTCAAAGCCATCAAGTTTGATGACCTCGTAAAAGGTCGTTTTAAGACGGCTTTGTAAAAAGTTCAAGATCAAGGCGCGAGCAATCTTTGAAGAATTGAGCGTACTTTGTCGTACGTGAGATTCTTCAAAAATTGCTCGCAACGCAGATATTGAGCTTTTTACAAAGCCGTCAAGTTTGTTTTGCAATAATGAAAGCACTGTATTACATTCAACCCGGATATTTTAAAAGCACATGGCCGGATTGCGCACACTGCACCTCGAAAATGGTCCACTGCGGGCATAATGAAATGGCAGTCAAAAAAAAACAAGAGATTTTAATCGATATAACGGGCATTGCATTCGGCGGCCGGGGCATTGCAAAGGTTGACGGGTATGCCGTGTTCGTTGACCGGGCCGTTCCGGGTGACCGGGTTGTTGCAAGGGTCCTGAAAAAGAAAAAGGCTTATGCGGAAGCCCGGGTCGTAGAGATAGTTGAGCCGTCGCCGGATCGCGTCGGGGCGCCTTGCCGATACAGCGGATTCTGCGGCGGATGCAAATGGCAATTTCTGGATTACGAAAAGCAATTGACCTACAAGCGCAGCCATGTTCTCGAGGCCGTCGAACGAATCGGCGGCATAGCGGGGGTATGGGTGCATGAAACGATTCCTTCGGAAAAGGTGTTTGGATACAGAAACAAGATGGAGTTTTCCTGCTCGGACCGGCGTTGGCTGCTGCCGGAAGAATTGGAAAATCCGCTTGTTGAAAAGTCTTTTGCACTGGGGCTGCATGTTCCCGGCACGTTCGACAAGATTATCGACATCGATGCGTGCCTGCTTCATCCGAACCAGGGAAACCGGATACTGGCCGATGTCAAGACATACATGAAAAACTCCGGTTTTCCGGCGTACGGCATAAAGAGCCATGAAGGGTTCTGGCGATTTTTGATGCTTCGACACAGCGTTTCCCATGACCAGTGGCTGGTAAACCTGGTAACATCCGAAGACAGCCCGGTTGCCGTGATGCCCCTTGCCGAGATGCTGATGGCCGGTTCAGGCGATATCGCCGGCGTGGTCAACAACGTGTCCGGCAAAAAAGCTGCCATCAGCGTGGGGGATTTTGAAAAACACCTGGCCGGACGGCGCGTTCTCAAGGAACAACTGGGACCGTTTGCATTTGAAATATCGGCCAATTCTTTTTTTCAGACCAATACCCGGGGTGCTGAGCGACTCTACGATACCGTGGCGGATTATGCCGGGCTCACCGGCGGGGAATATGTTGTGGATCTTTACAGCGGCATCGGCACCATTGCCATATGGCTTTCAGCCCGGGCCGGGCAGGTGCTGGGCCTTGAAATCGTTGAAAGCGCCGTTGCGGATGCCGGTAACAACTGCATCCGGAACAACGTCGGCAACTGCCGCTTTACCGCCGGAGATATCCGGAAATCCATATCATCCATAGATCACCGCCCGGATGTGGTGGTCATCGACCCCCCCCGGGCGGGAATGCACAAGGATGTGGCGGAAGCGGTCACCCTGCTGGGGGCGGAAAGAATCGTTTACGTGTCGTGCAACCCCGCGACCCTGGCGAGGGACCTTGCCATCCTTTCAACCCGTTACGGCATCGATGAGATTCAGCCCGTGGACATGTTTCCCCATACCTACCATATAGAAGCGGTGGCAAAGCTCACAAAAAGGAATTGAAGGAGCCGTCATGAAGATCACCATGGCACCGATCGGATATTTTTATACCGATGAAACCGAGATCCCCAGGCACTGGAGCATTTCCGACGAGCAGGGGCAGATCATCATTGATCCTCAATATACGCAAGGGTTGACGCACATCCGGGCCGGCCAGCAGATTGTTGTAATATTTTATTTTCATCAAAGCGGTCCCTTCTCAAAAGACCTCCTGATGCAGACGCCGCCTCACAAGGGCCGCAGAACCGGGGTTTTTTCGACGTGCTCCCCCAGGCGCCCGAACCCCGTCGGTCTATCGGTGCTCACCGTTACAGCCATTCGCGGCAATATCATCGATGTGAGCCGCATCGACATGGTAAATGGCACGCCGATACTGGACATCAAACCGCATGTCGCTTCCGGATAATTGAACTGGCCTGTCAAAAGGGTTACTATTTGATTGAGCCTTCTTAACCTGCCCACAAAAAAAGGAGACTGCATCATGAGAAAACCGCTTGAGCGCATTCTGTGCGCAACTGATTTTTCCGATGTGTCCAGAACCGTGGTCCCCTATGGCATTGAAATGGCAAAAAAGTTGAATGCAAAACTCTATATCTGCCATATCATCGATCTTCCGGCCATCTCCGTATACGGTGAATCGGTTTTCGACCCCATCTCCCACCAGCAGTACTTTATCGATTTCGCCCGAAATGAAATGGAAAACCTGGCATCCGGCAAGGATGTCGATTGGGAGCCGTTGATCGCCATCGGGCAGACCCCCGATGAAATTGCGCGTCTCGTGGCGGAAAAGGCCGTCGACATGGTGATCACCTCAACCCACGGCCGTTCAGGCCTGAAACGGCTTTTCCTGGGATCGGTGACCGAACGGCTCATGCGGATGCTGCCTTGCCCGCTGCTGGTTCTGAGATCGGATGATGCGGCGGATGGCACAAAACACAGCCCGCGCTTTCCCTTTAAAAACATTCTTGTGGCCTACGATTTTTCAAAGGATTCCGAACAGGCTTTCAGCACCAGCCTCAGCATTGCCCAGGAATTCGGGTCGAACCTTCACATCGTGCACGTGGTGGAGCCTACTGCTTACAAGGAGTTTCTGAAGTTTCCCGGGGCGCCGGGCGATCCCCTGCCAAAGGATATTCATGATTCCCTGAAGGAAAACCTTCTGGAAATGGTCCCCAAAGAAGCGCTTAACTGGTGTGAGATCCAGGCGCAGATCCTTGTTGGTAAACCCTATGCCGAGCTTGTCGCCTATGCAGCGGAAAAGGGGATCGATTTGATTGCCCTGGGGGTCAGGGGGTACGGAAAAGTGGAAGAATTCCTGGTGGGATCAACCACCGATCGTGTTATCCGCCGTGCCCCCTGCCCGGTACTGTCCGTGCTGCCGGGCTAAACCCTGCGCCCCTTCGGGTCGATCACGATTTCATCGACAGGAACGGTTTTGCCCGATTTTTCCAGGCCCTTTCTGACAATCCACGGGAGGCCGCTGCAGCAGGGCACCTCTATCGTCACCACGGTAACGCTCTTAATGCCGGCTGACGCGAAGATATCCGCGAATTTGAGGATGTAGGCATCCACCTCGTCGAATTTCGGACACCCCATCAATACGACCCTGCCGTTTAAAAGCTCACGGTGCAGCCGGGTATGGGCCAGGGCCGCGCAGTCGGCCAGTACCAGCAGGTCGGCGTTCTTCAAAAACGGCGCCTTCGGCGGTACCAGCCGGATTTTGATCGGCCAGTGGGTGAGGGCCGAAAAATCATCACCGGAGGTTTGTTTTTCCGGGGCATCTGCGGAAAATGACTTCATCAGCTTTGACGGGCATCCGCTTTCAATGGCCGGCGCTGTAGCATTTTCCTGCGCCGCAAGTGTCGTGAGATGCTCTTCAACGGCCTCCTCATCAAATTCGTCGGCTTCGCGTTCGATGGTTTTCAGCGCCCCGACAGGGCATTCGCCCAGGCAGGCCCCCAGTCCGTCGCAAAGGTTGTCGGAAATCACCCGGGCCTTTCCATCAATGATCTGGATGGCGCCCTCGGCACATGCCGGAACGCACTGCCCGCAACCATCACACAGCTCTTCATCGATTTCTATGATTTTTCTTATGGTTTTCATGTCGAACTCCTTGGTGTTATTTTCGTAAAACGGTTTCAGCGCGCTTTTCAGCGCTTTTCGTGAAAAACCGGTTTTCAATGATCTGTTTTATCGCTTCCGGTTCGGGCTTTTTGTCCTTGCAGGCGTCCTCCATGTCGACAATGCGGCCGGCATCGGCGACAATCCTGAAATTGAGGGGCTCATCGTTGCCGGGATGATGCAGGCGGCCGATAATGTCGCAGACCGCGTCGATCATTGCAGTATCGGCCCCGATTTTTTCCATGATCTCCCTTGCGGCGGCAACCCCTTCGGCTTCCAGGTGCGCTTTATCCGGTGAACCGTGCTTGCGGACGGCTTCCGGCCAGCCGATTTCAAAAAGATAGGCTGTAGCCAGAATGATGCCCGGATCACCGCCCGCTTCGCCGGCGATGGCTTCCGCGTGTCGGGCTGCCCGCGTGGCGCGGCCGATGCGCTTGAAGTCCTTGTTGAAATGTTTTTTCATTTCAATGGCGATCCTGTCCTTCATGAGGCCTTCCCGCTGGGCAAGAAGTTCGGGCGACAGTTCACCGATGCACTGATCGGCGAACTTGCAGTATGCAGCACAGCCGAAATCCATGTTCGGGTTGACCAGTTTGTGGCCGCAGCTGACGCATTTTCTAGTTGGATCGTCCTTGAAAAATTCCACCGGCTCGCCGCATTGAGGGCATTTTGCCTCGAATATGGAACCGGGTTTCCAGTATCTGCTGTCCTGTCCCGGGCATTTCATCTGTGCACCTCTCATTATTAATGTTTTTTGAAACGGGCGCCCCTGCTTTCCTGGGGCCATGGTCACCCTGTTTTTCTTTATTCAATATATTATTGATGGACTCGTAAATAGTCGTTTTCAGACGGCTTTGTAAAAAGTTCAAGATCCAGGCGCGAGCAATTTTTGAAGAATTGATAGTACTTATGCGTACGTGAGATTCTTCAAAAATTGCTCGCAACGCAGATATTGGATTTTTTACGAAGCCGTCAATATTAAAGATTTTGGACATTTTTCGCTTATCTGACTTCTTTTTACGCCTTTTTAAGCGCAATAGCATTGACTTATGTCAAGAAATCATAATAAATAAAATAGGCTGTTCAACAGCATCTGCAAGGCCTGCCCGCAGGATTTGCCCGCTCTTTTCAGAGCGCTTATATTGACAGTGACGGCTGCTGCTTCTATTTTGTGGTTGAAATGGCTTCTAGATAATACTTTTAACCGGTAATCTTGAATCTGTAAGGAGGATGTAATGTACGACAAAAAAGAGCTGTGTGACAAAATCAGGAATATTTACCCCGATATCGGGGAGTGCGGCATTGACATCGATGTTGAGTACGACAATGAAAAAAAAGCCTGGGTTGTCGATTTGAAAAAAGACCATCACGAGCTGAAGACCTATCTTGAGCCCGAAGATGCGGAAACATGCATGACCGGAAAACAATGCATCGGCCTCGGCATCCAGATCGCCCAATTGAAGGATAACATTACCAGGGGCGTTTCCTGATACCAATGGATACTTAACCTTAGCAGGCAGGGCCGGCTTTTACCGGCCCCGTTTGCCCCTTTTCCGCCTTTTCCCATTCCTTTTCAAGTCAAAATTGACGGCTTCGTAAAAAGTCCAATATCTGCGTTGCGAGCAATCTTTGAAGAATCTCACGTACACATAAGTACCATCAATTCTTCAAAAATTGCTCGCGCCTGGATCTTGAACTTTTTTCTTTGCTGTCCCAAAGTGACTTTTTACGAATGCGTTAAAATTGATGCACCCGTAAAAAGTCTCGATCAGACGACTTTTTGCGAAGTCGTCAAAATTCGGCTTTCCAGCGCTATCCCAGACGCATCCCGCAATTATGTATCATTCACTTTGAGACATTTTCTTGACATGCCCGATCAAACGGCAGTATTCAAAATGTTGTAAAGCGTGAAGCCTGGCGTTGGTCAATATTTAATGATCCCGTAAAAAGACCGTTTCAGACGGCTTTTTGCGAAGCCGTCATATCTGAAAACCGGTTTTATATTCATAATTCATACGAAAGAAACCATAATGCAGGAGCGGATTTTTGAAAAACTGCTGGCGGATTCCGAAAACCTGATCCGCATACTTGACAACCTTCGGGAGGGGATCATCGCCCATGATTTGTCGCGGCGTATTATCTTTTTCAACCATGCCGCTGAAAAAATAACCGGTTATGACCGGGCAGAGGTACTCTACAAGGACTGCCACGAGGCCTTTGGCGTCCCTTTTTGCGGCGAGCGATGTCTGTTTGTTACCCAATTGGATGAAAACCGGCGCAATCTGCTTTCAGCGGGAATGGAATACCCGGTTAATGTTGTTACAAAGGACGGGGAAGTCAGAAAGGTGGAAATGGCCAGCAATCCCCTTCGTGACGAGGATGGTCGGGTGGTGGGCGTGCTCGCGTTGATCCAGGATATGACGGAATTGCTCCGGTACCGGATGAAAACCGGTGAAATGAGCGGTTTCTGCGGTATTGTCGGGCAGGATCACCAGATGCTGCAGGTCTTTCAGCAGGTTCGCGATCTGTCGGGCTATGATTACCCCGTGCATATTTACGGGGAAACCGGGACGGGCAAGGAACTGGTTGCCGAAGCCATACACAGTGAAAGCCGGCGCGGGGGCGCCCCTTTCGTGCCCATCAACTGTGGCGCGCTGCCGTCCGGGCTCATTGAGAGCGAGCTTTTCGGCCATGTCAAAGGCGCGTTTACCGGTGCCATAAAAGACAAGAAAGGGCGCTTCGAACTGGCGGACGGCGGTACGCTTTTTCTGGATGAAGTCGCCGAACTGCCCAACGCGCTCCAGGTCAAACTGCTCAGGTTTCTTCAGACGGGCCGTTTTGAAAGGGTCGGCGGAGAAACGACCCGTTCCGTGAATGTGCGTATCATCAGCGCGACCAACAAGGAACTTGAGGACGAAATCTGCAGGGGCCGATTCCGGGAAGATCTGTATTACCGCCTCAACGTGATTCCGGTTAACCTGCCGCCGCTTCGGGACCGGAAAAATGACATTCCCCTGCTTATCAACCATTTTCTGGACCTGTTTTCCAGTGAGAACCCCGGGGGGGGAACCCGGATCATATCAAAAGAAGCCCTTTCCGTATTGATGGACTATCATTGGCCCGGCAATGTGAGGCAGCTTCAGAATGTTTTGCAGTTCGCCATTGTCAAAAGCGGGGGAAAGATCCTCCGGCCCTCTCACCTGCCCGTGGAATTAAGGGGCAGTGGCGCAGGCCTTTCCAGAAAAGGGCCGGGCAGGAAGCTGGAAGAAAAATCCGTTCGCAAGGCCCTGGAAAAAACCGGCGGGAACAAGGTCAGGGCGGCCAAAATCCTCGGGGTCGGTCGGGCCACGCTGTATCGGTTTCTGAGTGACCATCCTGAAAGCGCACCGGACATTGAGTAGCGGGAAGGCTTCCATACCCGGCGCATCAGGACACGTCAAAAGGGAGGGGGTTTCTCAGCCGTATGGCATCGAGATCCATGTGCACATCATATACCACGATTTCCACGCCGTTTTTTACCGCTGTCCGAAGTTCCCGGGTATATGCCGGATCGATATGGCCCGCGGATTTGAAACAATGCGCGTCCATCCGCTGAACAAGATAGAACATCACGCACCGGCACCCGGCGCGCACAAGCTTCTGGAGCTCCACCAGGTGGTTTTTCCCCCTGGCTGTCACCGCGTCCGGGAAATAAGCGACCCGGTTTTCAACCAGGGTTGTGTTCTTGATCTCCACATAACACGGTTTCATGCCCTCGCCGCTTAACATCAGGTCAAAGCGGGTATGGTCGCCGGCGCTCACCTCCCGTTTGACCCTGTCATACCCCTGGAGTTCGGGAATCGTTCCGGCTGCCGCTGCCTGGTAAACCAGCCGGTTGGGGACCTGGGTGTTTATCCCTACCAGGGAGTCCGGCATATCGATGATTTCCCAGGTAAATTTCAGCTTTCGTTTGGGTGCGTTTTGCCGTGAAACGTATACCGGCCGATCGGGTTGGCTGCACCCGGTCATTCTGCCGGAGTTGGGGCAATGGGCGACGACCGTCTCTCCGGTATCCAGAACGATATCCGCAAGAAACCGCTTATACCGTTTGACCAGAATGCCGGGGAGGAGTTCGGGCCAAGAAAGTGCCGGTTTTTCATTCTTCGTTCCGCCGGTGTCAATCAATGTCCGTATTCCCCTGGTTGTGCTGCAATCGCCGGGCCCTTTTCCCCTGACCGGTTTTGCCGGTGAGGGCGCGGCTTTTTGAGGGGTTTATGTTGAATTTCGGGGACAGAATTGAATTCTGTCCCCGAAGGCAGCTTAATTTTTTAAGGCAGAACTGAATTCTGCCCCTGAAGAAAGCCTGGTTCCGTTGGCAGAAAAGAGCCCTGTCCCCTTTGCATTTGCCGGTGAAACACATCTGTACCATAAAACCTGATACATGCAAGGTGTTTTCCGTTTGCCCGGGGGCGTGCCAACACCGGTGCCGGTCATTCTTCCGGGTGCCCATTTTTTTGGATACCGCCGATCAATGCGCGTAAAAAAGGCAGTTACAAGGCAGGAAAGACATCGGAATGTCTTTGCGGGGATTTCCTCCGGAAAACAGAATCTATAGCTGGCATGCAATTTGAATGTTTCTTTTGTTAGGGTTTTAAAATTGAAGAACCCGAAAAAAAACCGTTTTCAGACGGTTTTGTAAAATTTTCAAGATCCGGACGAGAGGAATTTTTTAAGAATTGAGGGTACTTAGCAGTGCGTGAGATTCTTCAGAGATCGCTCTCAACGCAGATATCTGGATTTTTTCGAAACCGTCACATTGAAGGGTGGAAAAAGTAAAATCCCTGATTATATTATGCTGGTTAGAATCGTTTCGGACTGAACTATTGAAATCGTCGAACGAAAATATTAAAACGACGTTGCAGATTGTAGATTTCCTGATTGCATTGGCGGACAAGGGCGACCTTGAACGAGAGGATGTGGGATGCGGTATTCTGTATGGCATCGTCAGGGACTCCGCCTACAAGATCAAGCGGGCGGCGGAATCGGAGATGACAGTCCATATCAGAATGGGCAAATGGTCCTGATCCGCCATGACGCATTTGGGGGGAAATCACCAGTCTGTAGCGTCTGTAATGATAAATCAAAACAGAAATGGCAACTTAATAAGGGAGGAATGAATGAACAGCGTAAAGGGCACGCGTACGGAAAAAAACCTGTTGACCGCCTTTGCCGGGGAGTCCCAGGCAAGAAACCGATACACCTATTTTGCAAGTGTTGCAAAAAAAGAAGGCTACGAACAGATTTCGGCAATTTTCACCGAAACCGCGAACCAGGAAAAAGAGCATGCCAAGCGGTTTTTCAAGTTTCTTGAAGGAGGAGAGGCCACGGTATCGGCCGATTTTCCCGCTGGAAAGATCGGCACCACGCTGGAAAACCTGAAAGCCGCGGCTGACGGTGAGGAATATGAACATACGGAAATGTACCCGGGTTATGCCAGTATCGCCCGGGAGGAAGGGTTCGAGGCCGTTGCAAAGGTGTTTGACATGGTCAGCGTGGCCGAAAAGCAGCATGAAAAGCGATATCGGGACCTGGCAGCAAATATTGAAAACAACAGGGTATTCCAGCGGGATGGAAAAGTGACCTGGCGATGCCTGAATTGCGGGTACCTCGAAAAAGATGCCGCTGAAGCGCCTGTCATGTGCCCGGCATGCGCTCATCCCAGGGCTTTTTTTGAGCTGCTTGGCGAAAACTGGTAGCAAGTATTATATTTCAGAATGAACAACAGCGCCTGTATTAATCAGCAGCGCGATAACAGACGGAGGCGATTCAATGACAGCATATGATTTCAGTGCGGATGATGTTTTTCTGCTTGCAGAAGACATTGAGGTGAACGGGATGACGTTTTACAGGGACGCTGCGGAGAAGGTTGAAGACCCTTCCCACAAAAAGCTGCTCCTGGACCTTGCGGATATGGAAGTCACCCACAAAAAAATATTCGCTGAAATGCGAAAGGAACTGGCGGGAAAGGAAAAAACTGAGACCGTTTTCGACCCCGAGGGCGAGGCCATTGCATATATCAAGGCCCTTGCGGATATTCGCGTATTTTTTGAAAAGGAAATTGACACGTCTTCAATGGAGGAAATTCTGAAAGCGGCCATTACCGCTGAAAAAGACTCCATTGTCCTTTATACGGGCATGAAGGAAATGGTGCCGGAAAAGTTCGGCAGGCACCGTATTGACAATATTATCAAGGAGGAAATGGGACATATCCGCCTGTTGAGCCAGGAGCTGAAAAAGCTGAAAAGGTGATGGCTGAGGGTGTTCGGAAACAAGAAACCTTACAATGCAATGAAAGGAAGAACTTATGGCAAAACAGCTTGAAATTTACACATGTGATCTGTGTGGAAACATCGTCGAGGTGTTCCAGGGCGGCAAGGGTGAACTGGTATGCTGCGGACAACCCATGAATCTGCAGACGGAAAACACCGTGGATGCGGCAAAAGAAAAGCATGTGCCGGTTATCGAAAAGGCTGAGGGCGGCTTTAAGGTCAAGATCGGCGAAGTGGCCCATCCCATGGAGGAAAAACATTATATCCAGTGGATCGAAGTCGTTGCAGACGGCAGGGTGTATACCCGGTTTTTGAAGCCGGGTGATGCGCCGGAAGCGTTTTTCTGTATTGACGCAGCCGAGGTCAAGGCACGGGAATACTGCAACCTGCACGGGCACTGGGTTAAGTAGCGGGGGAAGACGCCATGAACAGTTGGAAATGCACAAACTGCGGATATACCTTCCAAGCCGACGCGCCGCCGGAGCAATGCCCGTCGTGTAAAGTAAAATGCGAATTTGTGGATAATTCATGCTATACGCCCGATTGTGCCGCCAAGGGGGTGGATGAACGCATAGGGCCCAAAAAATAGGAGAAATTAACGTGGCAAAAGCCCTGATCGTATATTCTACAAGGGCGGGGGAGACCCGGCAGATCGGCGAACTGATCGCCGAGGGGATGCGTTTTTCCGGAATGGAAGTGAGGGTTGCCGATGTAAAGGAGATTGCGTCTGAAAAGGACTTTATGGGTTATGACGCATACGTGTTCGGTTCTCCCACATATCATGGCGATATGCTTCAATCCATGAAGGCAATGCTTTTCCTTGCCGAAAAAGCCGGCCTTGAAAACAAGCCGGGCGGCGCTTTTGGTGCATTCGGATGGAGCGGGGAGTCCCCGGAGCGCATTTTCGGCACCATGAAAAACATTTTCGCAA
>SLGU01000046.1 GCA_007136525.1 Desulfobacteraceae bacterium
GAAACAGGGGAACTGGAGGTGTCCGACACGGTCCGCCCGGGGACGGTCCTTATCCCCCATGGGTTCGGCCTGGTTTATGACGGTCAGGTTCACGGGATCAATGTCAACCGGCTCACAAAAAACACCCACCGGGACCCCATGGGAACGCCTATTCACCGGTTTGTGCCGTGCCGGATCGAGTCATCGGATTAAAAACAGGGCCGCAATAAACAACCCAATAAGAAGGAAATATGGACGAACACTTGAAGAAAAAAATTTTCGAGGCAGTTGAAAAGGAACCGTATGCACAGCTGCTGGGAATGACGCTCGTTGAACTGAAAACAGGCTATTCCCGGGTTGAAATGACGTACAAGCCCGATCAGATGGATAACATCTATGGCCGTGCCCATGGCGGGGCGGTCTACTCGCTGATTGACGAGGCCTTTGAAACCGCCTGCCAGACTCACGGAAGTATTGCGGTAGCACTGAACGTCAATGTTTCCTACACGGCAAGCCCGGAACCCGGCGCGCGCCTGAGCGCAACGGCAAAGGAGATCATGCGAACCAAAAGAATTGCCCATTACGATATCTCCGTCACCGATGATGCCGGCACCCTCATCGCCACCGCCAAAACGATCGCGTTTCGCACGGGCAAGCCCATTCCCTTTTATGACGGGTCATAATTTATTCTGTAAACCCATGCATGCCCTGCCGGAAAAATATAATGCCGAAAAATAAAGTCCATTTCATCGCCGCATGCATTGCATTGACAACCCTGATTTTAGGCGCCGGTTCGTTGATCTGGTTCGGCCTTTTCCTTTTTGTGGGCTCCTTTTCCGTTTTTGACTTCGGTCTCAGCCTGCCCGCGCTTCTGCTGGTCAATACCGGTCTAAGCATTTTATTTTTCGCCCAGCACAGCATCATGCTGCGCAAAGGGTTCCGCGCACGCATAATGCGGATCATGCCGCAGCCATATTATGCCGCTTTTTTCGGCATATCATCTGCAATTGCCCTTCTGGCCGTGCTGGCCGGCTGGCAGACCAGCTCGCATATCCTGTTTTCTGCCGAAAGGGAATTACGCACGGCCTTCAGGCTGCTTTTCCTGGTTTCGCTTGCCGGGTTTGCATGGGGTACCCGCTCGCTTCCCTCCTTTGATTCCTTTGGCGCAAAAACGCTGCTCCGCCATGTCAGCAACCGGGAGCCGAAACCGTTGCCCCTGACCATTCAGGGGCCTTACAAGCTGGTCCGGCACCCCCTGTATTTTTCTTCATTGCTGATGATCTGGTCTTCCCCGGACATTTCAGCGGACAGGCTTTTGTTCAATGTACTCTGGACAACGTGGATTATCACAGGCGCTATTCTGGAGGAAAAAGACCTGGTGGCGGATTTCGGGGACGCATACCGGGATTACCAGAAAACCGTGCCCATGATTATCCCGTGGCGATTCTTTATAAATCGGTAAAGGTCGCCTCCCCTATCCCACGAGGGTGATGTGCTGATCAGTGATCTGCGAGATCACCTGGTTGGACACGCTGCCGAGAAGCCACCTGCGGACCTGGGTGATGCGGCGCCTGCCCATGATGACCGTGCCGTAGCCGCCGGCTTTAATTTCTTCAAGCAGGGCCTCTGAAGCCTCTTTTCCGGCGGGAAGCAGCTTGATTGGGGTGGCCGGGTCCCATCCCTGAATATCCAGAATCCCGCGCCAGCGCCCCAGGGCGGCATCATGGTCTTTTTCGGGCACATGAACGAAGGTGAAATCAAACGATGGATGGCCCGAAAACGCATGGTCCATGGCCCGCAGCAGAAGCGCCGATGCCCGGGTGAGGTCCAACGGAACGACCACGCGACCGGGATCGGGGTGCCGGCCGATAAAGCTGATCACCCCGGCCTGGTGCCTTGCCGCAAGGCGCTGACGCCACTTCTCGCCCGGGTTTGCGCACAGGATGATGGCGCCATGACCGCCCTTTTCGACCGCATCCAGGACCTCATCGTCTATCGGTATCCGCGGTTGCCGCACCTCGTAATCCATCTGGCTGTCCAGTATCCCCCGCTTTTTCAGGGCCCCCTTTGCCCAGGACAGAAAAGCCTGGATGTCAAAGTCCGACATTTCATCATCGTCATCCTGTTTTAAAAACAAAAACCGGACCTGGAGTTCTTCCGCCGGCGGTATGGACATCTGCCAGCCGAAACGCAGCCCATCAAGGTCGGCCGTGCTTGCAGCCACCACCAGGCCATTGAAAAGCTTACGCGACAGGATGCCCGTTTCAAGGTCGATGCGGACCTTCTCTCCTTCCGGCCAGCGCTTGCAGGTGACCCCTTTGTCCAGGACCACCCGCTCCAGGCAGTTGCCGCAGTTGATGCACACGGTTATTTTTTCGCCGGATACCGCCTTTTCAAGCCATTGACTGTCCGCGAGCAGGGGCCGGGCCAGCCCGATCAGGTCTGCCTGGCTGTCACAAAGCACCCGTTCGGCGACTTTCGGGGTGAATACCCTGCCGGAGATGATCACCGGGCACGCGACCGCCTTCTTCAGGGCGGCGGTGCTTAAGGCAAGGTGTGCCGGTTTTGCGGTTTTCAGGATGACGTCCGGCTTGAACATGGAGTGGTAGGTCCCGGCCGTGACGCTGAGATAGGCCGTTTTATAATCTTCAAGCCTTTTGGCAAAACCGGCGGCCTCCCCCACGTCAATGCCGCCCGGCACCCACTCATGGATCAACAGGCGGAAACCCACCGGGAATCCCTCCGGCAGCTGCTGTTTGACTTTTTCAAGCACTTGCAAGGGATACGCTGCCCGCGCTTCAGGGCTGCCGCCCAGGCCTTCGGGGATCTTGTTGGTGTAGGCCGACAAGTAGGACGCCAGCAGGTAGCCCGTGCCACCGTGCAACTCCACCATGTCAAACCCGGCCTGCCATGCCCGGTAGGCGGCCGACCCGAAATCATCGGCAATTCTGCCGCGCTCCTTGTCGGTCATGCCCCGCTGCCAGTGATAGGCCATTTCCATGAACCGCCGGGTCAGGCCGAAGCGCTCCCGCACCGGAAACGACTCCATAAAGGCCCGAAGCGATCCAATATCATGGGTCAGGGTCGTGCCGTCAATGGGGGATGGTACAA
>SLGU01000322.1 GCA_007136525.1 Desulfobacteraceae bacterium
AAGTCCACCCACGGCGTTTATCCGGCAACACGCGGCTGCGCTGCTTGGCACAAGGCCGACCCCAAAAAACTGATGCCGGATTTACAGCCACTGGGTACGGCTGGACAGCCCCGGGTACTCTGTTCTGGCATCGCGGACGATACCGGTGTCGATCCGGGCGCTGACAATGGCCTCGCCGTCGCCGCAGGCCGCCACGGGAATCCCCCATGGGTCAACGATCATGCTATGCCCGGCAAAAAGAACCCCTTTGCTCGGCCCGCAGGCATTGGCGGATATGACGATGGCCTGGTTTTCAACAGCCCTTACCCGGTTGAACAGGAGCCAGTGCTCCAGGCGCGGGTACGGCCACGCCGAGCAGACGAGAAATATTTCGGCCCCCTTATCCACCATGTTCCGGAACAACTCGGGAAAACGCAGGTCAAAGCAGATCGCCAGACCGAAATTCCCCAAGGGTGTCGGTATCACGCTGACAAGGTCGCCCGGGGTCAAAAGCTTTTTTTCCGGGGAATGATACGAAAACAGGTGGATTTTCCGGTAGGACCCGAGCACCTCCCCTTCAGGCGACAAGAGGTAGCAGGCATTATAATAATTATCGCCTTCCTTTTCCACGAGACTGCCGGTATGCAGGTAAGCCCCGGTTTCCCGGGCCAAATCCTGCATAACGGGCAAAATCTCACCGGTTTCCGTTTCCGCATCCGCCGCATACCGGTCAAAACCCAGAAAGCCGATAGTCCAGAGTTCCGGCAGAACGACCAGGTCAGATCCCCTGCACTGGCGGATCCGTTCGACCGCTTTGTCAACAGCGCTTTTTTTCCCATCCGCTGCAGCGCTCATCTGAATGCATGACACCTTCATTGGCAAGTCTCCTTTTATCCTTGGTTTTCATAGTATAGCATACCCTATGAAACCTATCCAAAAATTGTCTTTCCACCCAATCTCTCTTTTTTTGAATAATCGAAATCGAAATCGAAATCGGGATCGAAATCGAAAGATTACATTTTAATTCTTTCTTCTGAAGCGATTGCCATCGACCCGGAAGACAATCTGGAAGTCTGTCTCCCGGGGGTTTTGTAAAGGATTTGAGGAAACCGATTTCGATTTCGATTTCGATAGCGATTTCGATTTCGATTGATGTGGTTTAATTGAAACCCGATCCTAAACGGATGCATTTGGAGTACCGATACCGACACCGGGATGAGGATAAGTGGGTGTACAATACCTTCATTTTGCGATATAAACCCGATTGGAGGTAAAAAATGACATCCCCGCCTTTGAGCAAGACCAAACAACTGGTTTTTGACCGGTTTTCCCGGCACGTGTCCTCCGGCAAAGCCGCATTTTTCCTGAGCGCCGGCATACCCCTTGTCTTTGGGCGACGGGAAGGCCCGTACATATGGGACATTGACGGCGATAAGCGCCTGATCGACTGCCATTGCAACGGCGGCGTTTACAACCTGGGGCACCGTCACCCGGAAATCCTTTCCGCCCTGATCGATGCGTCCGGGCGCGTGGACATCGGCAATCATCATTTTGTAAGCCGGGAGAAGGCCGAACTGGCCGAAGCCCTGGCAGGGGTTTCACCCGGAGATCTCGATTGCGTCGTCTTCGGGGTCAGCGGGGGGGAAGCCATTGACACGGCACTTAAAATCGCCCGAAAAGCCACCGGCAGAAAAGGCGTGGTATCGGCGGAAGGCGGGTATCACGGCCATACCGGGCTGGCGCTTGCCGCAGGCGATCCGAAATTCAAGGCGCCCTTTCTTTCTGATTCATCCGATTTTTTGCAGGTGCCGTTCAACAACGCGGCAGCACTTGAGGCTGCCGTGGACAAGAATACCGCGGCCGTCGTGCTGGAAACGATTCCCGCCACCCTCGGCATGCCCATGCCCGTGGAAGATTATTATCGGAAGGTGAAACAGTGCTGCGAAAAAAACGGCACCCTTTTGATCATCGACGAAGTGCAGGCCGGTCTGGGGCGAACAGGGCGGTTCTGGGGAATCGAACACTACGGCATCGTTCCGGACATGATCGTTTCCGCCAAAGGGCTGGGCGGCGGGATCTACCCGGTTACGGCCACCATTATCCGGAAAGAACTGGAATCGGTTTTTCACGATGACCCGTTTATCCACGTATCCACCACCGGCGGGGCCGATATCGGATGCGCGGTGGCCATCAGGGTCATAGAGATTTCCGCTTCACCGGCTTTCCTGGAGAACGTGAACCGGCTGGCGGACCTGTTCGACCGGGGCATGGCAGAAATCGCCGGGGACTTTCCGGCGCTTTTCGCCGGTTTCCGGCAGAAAGGGCTCATGTGCGGGATTCAGACCACCGGTCCCGATTTCGGGCCGCTGATGTCCAAGGCGTGCTACGATGCCGGCCTGCTGTGCATATATGCCGGCAACGACACCTCGGTCCTGCAGTTCCTGCCGCCCCTGGTAACGGATAAAGAGACGGCCGAAGAAATACTCACGCGCCTCCATGAGGCGTTTTCCATTGCGCAGCAATTCATCAACGCCTGATTTTTTTCATCACCTGTAAGTTACGGTTCAGCAGATGATACCCATCGACGAGACACTTCTGGCGAATTTCGAAGACCGGCTCAATCCGGCGTATCCGGAAAAAAGCGGCATCAAACCCATAATCCTGGGATACGGTGAAATATCATCGTCTTTTTGCATCGATGCAATGCCGGATGTGTCGTTCAAACGGATGCCGCCGTTCCCAAACCGGGACGCCGCAGAAGAATACCGGCGCATTGTCGGCGATTACTGCCGGCATCTGGAGAAAGACTGCGGCATAGGGGTGCTCGAACATACGACCCGCGCGTTTGAAAACCGCTTCGGGGAGCATATCGTGTATGTGGCCCAGCCGCGCCTTGAAAGGGAAAGCATCGGAAATATACGGCTGAAGCAGAACGGGGCCCGGTACATGGCGGAGATGGTGTCCCGGGTTGCGGATCAGATTCTCGCGGTCGGCCGCAAAAACCGGGATGGCTCAAACCTTTCGATCGGCATTGACGGCCAGTTATCCAACTGGTGTTTTACAAACGCAGATTTACCCCTGGACGATCCCCTTTATTTTGATATC
>SLGU01000018.1 GCA_007136525.1 Desulfobacteraceae bacterium
TGCCGTTGGAGATGATGCTCTTTTCACTCTGTCCCAGCTGCAAAACATGCATTACCGATTTATATACCCGCGTTCTCCGGAGATCGTCCGCCCGCCAATCCCGGTAAGCGACGCCCGAAACGAGCGGCAGGGATTCAGAATCATCCCTGCCATATTCCTTGAAAACTTTCCCTTCCGTGTTGATCAGAAAAAGCCTGCCGAAATCCATGATTGCAACGGCTTCGTGTTCGCAGATATCAATTGTCATTTTGGAGGGGAAATGCCGCCTGATCCCGGCATCCTTGATCCACGGATCAGCAGCGAGGCGTTTTCTGGCAGCGGCCAGATTGACCGACAATATATTGACGCCTTTCTTTGCCCCGGCGATCTCCCTGACCATTTCGGGATCAAGACGGCTGCAACCGGACACAGTGACTGTTTCCGCCCTGAAATAGTCGCACTGGGTCGCCCAGTCATAAGCGAAAATACACAGCAGGCTGATGGACGCTAAAACAGCCGCACAGGCGGCACCCCAGAGAGCCCCTGAAAACCACCATAGCAGCGATCGCCCGGTTGCCTCTGTTTCCGCCTTACGGGTATACTTGTTTTTGCGAACGGCCTTTGCTGCCAATGAAACGCTCTCCATTTATAGTTCTATTGTTCCATGGTCGTTTATTAACCCGGCTCCCCGACAATCCTTACTTCCGGTTCAAGGGTTACGCCGAATGCCTCATAAACCCGCTTTCGCATGATTTCCATCAATACCAGCACATCACCGGCTGATGCGTTTTTCCTGTTTATGATAAAGTTGGCGTGCTTTTGAGAAACCATCGCGCCGCCGACGGTAAAGCCCTTAAGCCCCGCCCGATCGATCAATTCTCCAGCCGGCGGCGCATCGGGCGGGTTTCTGAAAAAACTGCCTGCTGAAAAACCGCCGGGCTGACGTTTTTTCCGTTCAGTAAGCTGCTTATCCATCTCCCGGCCGATCATTTCCGGTTTTTCCCGGCCCAGCTGCAGCGTGGCGGACACGATAATTCCCGGCCGGCTTTCATATCCCGCCGCACCCGGCGGCAGCCGAAGCGACCGGTAGGCAAATGCCAGCTCCTTTCTGTCAACGCTGAGGCGCTCACCCGACCCGCAAACGATTTCAAGGGCGGCCAGCACGCCGGACATGTCACCCTCTGCCGTACCGGCATTCATCATGGCCGCGCCCCCGATCGTTCCCGGTATTCCCGCCGCAAAAACCAGCCCGTCAAACCCCCGGCCCGCTGCAAACCGGCTGACATCCCACAAAAAAGCCCCGCTTTGGGCCTTAAGGCTCGCTGTTTCCGGTTTTTCCTCAACCACCTGGATTTCCGAAAGCCCCGGAGAAGGAGCAATGACCACGCCCCGAATCCCCCCGTCGCGCACCAGCAGGTTCGCGCCGCCGCCAATGACAAACCAGCCCGCTTTTTCGCCATCCAGGATGTGGAGCAGGTCAACGATATCATCCACCGTCTCCGGCGACATGAACACATCAGCCGGGCCGCCGATACGAAAGGCCGTATGCCTGGCCATGGGCTCGTCAAAACGGATCTTTTTGCCAAACCGTTTTGCCAGCAGCTCTTTGAATGTCCCGGTTAACACCACGTCAGAATATCCCACGATAAAAATGTGTGCTCAGCGCCTTTTCAAAAAACCAAGCACGGCCTCTCCCACCTGCCATACATTGCCGGCCCCCAGGGTCAGCAGTATGTCGCCCGGTTGCAGTGCTGTTTCCAAAGCCGAGACGGTGGCTTCGGCGCTTTCTGCCGCCGCCACGTGTTTATGGCCGTGCATACGGATTCCCCCGGCCAGTTTCTCATGGTCAATGCCCTTGATTTCAGCCTCCCCGGCTGAGTAAATTGGCAGAAGCATGAGAATGTCCGATTGATAAAACGCCCGGGTGAATTCGTCGAACAAGTCGCGCGTGCGCGTATACCGATGCGGCTGGAAAATCACCACCAGCCGCCTGTCCGGCCAGCTCTTCCGGACCGCCTCCAGCGTGACCCGTATTTCAGTAGGATGATGGCCGTAATCATCGATAACCGTTATGTTCCCGGATTCCCCCTTGACCTCCAGGCGCCGCCCAACGCCGTCAATGGTTTCCAGGGCGCCCTTGATGGTTTCAAACGGAATATCAAGCTCCACCCCTACGGCAACGCTTGCCAGGGCATTGGACACATTGTGCAGCCCCGGCAGGTTCAGGTGAATTTCACCCATGGCAGAACCGCCGTGGTAAACGGCAAAGGTCGTGCGGGTTCCGTGATAACGTATATTTGTTGCCTGGAAATCCGCCTGGGGCGTTATGCCGTAAGTGATAAAGCGCTTTTTGATTTTTGGAATCAGGTCCTGCAGATGGTCGTTGTCAAGACAAAGAACCGCAAGCCCGTAAAAAGGAATGCGGTCGATAAAACTCAAAAACACCCGCTTGATTTCATCGATATTCCCATAATAATCCAGGTGTTCGGCATCGATATTGGTCACCACGGATATCGTGGGGTTGAATTTCAAAAAAGAGCCGTCGCTCTCATCGGCTTCCGCCACGATGAAATCCCCCCTGCCCAGAACCGCGTTTGTCCCGATGCTTTTCAGTTTCCCGCCGATAACGACCGTTGGGTCCAGGCCGCCGGCGCCCAGGACCGCCGCAAGCATCGAGGTGGTCGATGTCTTGCCATGGGCGCCGGCCACAGCGATGCTGTACTTGAGCCGCATCAGCTCCGCCAGCATTTCAGCCCGCGGAATAACGGGAACAGACCGGCTTGCGGAAGCCTGCACTTCAGGGTTGTCAGCCCTTATGGCCGAAGATGTCACGACCACATCGGCCCCTTCCACATGATCCGGATGGTGATCGATAAATATCATCCCCCCAAGCTGCCTCAGCCGCCGGGTAAGGTCGGTTTCAGCAATATCGGAGCCGGAAACCCGGTAGCCGAGATTCAGCAGGAGCTCCGCGATACCGCTCATGCCGATGCCGCCGATGCCGACAAAATGGATATGATATTTCTTCCTGTACATCCGGTTATCCGCCTTATTTCCGGTTCATTGCCTGAAATCAAAAATGTTGCATGTTGAA
>SLGU01000039.1 GCA_007136525.1 Desulfobacteraceae bacterium
CGGATATGGCCATGAGGTTTCCGCCGATGGTGGAAAGACCCGCAGCAACCGCCCCGCCGATGACGAATGCGGCCACGATGGCCGGGTTATAATAGACATTCAGTGCGAATATGGTCATATCCGCCGGTGCAATCTGCATTCCCGTATCGGCTGTAAATGCATTCCCGACAAAACCGGCTGTATAGGTGCCGGAGAAAAGCAACCCCAAAAAAAGGATAAACCAGACAACAGACCAGCGGGCGCTCTTGACGCTGGGAGACGTAAAAATACGCATGGCCAAGTGCGGCAATGCGATGGGCCCCATGGTGAATGCCGGGATCAGGGCAAAATACCACCGGTAATCGTATCGCATGTCAAAGAAGTCCGGCAGCCGCTCAAGCATCCCGGGCACCAAGTCCCCGTAAGCAAGCGGCGGGAACCACCAACCGGCGGATCCCATCGACTTCATGATGGCCCCCATGGGCACCACAATGGCAAGGGTCATGACGACCATCTGGAAAGCAGCATTGTAAGAGGCACCGTACATGCCGCCCATTGTGATGAATCCGACGGTTGCAATACCCACGATAATCAATGCATAGTTGTAGTCGATGCCGAAGAGAACCTCAAAGGCCATTCCCAGGCCGATCATCTGCCCCAATGCATACATGACCATGGCAAGGCACATCCATATGATGGAAACGATTGCCGCCTCGTTTCCGTAGCGCACCTTGATGAAGGATGCGGGCGTAAACGCCTTCATCCGCCGCAGGTAAGACCCGTAAAGCAGCGTCAGCAGAGGAATGGACAGGGCCCACTGAATCCAGAGAAAGACAAAAGGCGCCTGGAGGGCGTAAATCAGGGCGATAACCCCCATAAAGGTCGCGAGACTGGCCCAGGTGGCCGCCATGGCAAGCCCGTTCGTGACCGGCCCGATGGAATACCCCGCGGCGTAAAGGTCCTCCGCGCTGGTCGTCATCTTTGCCGATCGATACCCCACGTAGTAAAATATGGCAAAAAGAACAATAACGACACCCAGTCCCATAGCCATACTGGGAAGAACAAATTCATAAGTTTCCATTTATGCCTCCTCAATGGTTGCGTGTTCTATTTAGTTTTTTTCTTTTCAATGGATTCAGCCAATTCTTCCATGTCATCATCGAATTTGTTCAAAACGAGGGCCATGATGATCGTCAGGATAAGGAGACCGAACCACCCCATGAGGATGGGCACGATATAGTGCACCGGAAAACCCCACATAATTCCCCCCTGCAGGCCGGGAAACAATACGAAAATCTGGGCAAAATGCCCGAAAACAAGTAGGATGACAAAAAACAAGACCGTGAGAAAAAGCTCCTTTTTGTACAGTTTATCCTTCATCCCTTCCCCTCCTTATTGCTTTTTTTGCCGTTCTGGGCCGGCCGCGATGGCCGGCCCGGCTCTTAAACCAGCACTGCTGTTTTCCGTTTATTTTTTCTTGGAACTGAGTTCCGGAAAATCTCCGTAAAAATATTCGTTCGGGGCCCGTTCAACGCCGTCTTCCTTTTTCTTGACCTCCTGTTCCCTCAGTTCAATGCGGCGGATTTTTCCACTGATGGTTTTGGGCACCTCTGGGACGAACTCGATAATACGCGGGATCTTGATCTTGGCGAGGATGTTGATGGTATGCTGGAACAGCTCGAGGGCCAGTTCCCTGGACGGTTCATACCCCTGGCTCAATATGACATATGCCTTCACCAGCTGATAGCGCTGCGGATCCGGGCTGCCCACAACAGCCGCCTCGGCCACGGACGGATGCTCGATCAGCGCGCTTTCCACTTCGAACGGACCAACACGGAAATCGGAGGACTTGATCACGTCATCGGCCCTGCCCACAAACCACCAGTAGCCGTCTTCGTCAAAAAACGCCCGGTCGCCGGTATAATAATAATCTCCGATGAAAACCTGCTTCATCTTCTCAGGATTGCCGATATATTCTGTGAACAGGCCGATCGCCCGCCAGTTGCTTGTGCGCACCACGATATGGCCGGTTTCTCCTGGCTTGGTGATTTCCTTACCTTCATCGTCGGCCAGGGTCACATCATACATGAACGCCGGGCTCCCGAACGAACCGAAGCGCATTTTTCCTTCCATCCACGGGCCGTTCCCGATCATGGCCGTCGACTCTGTCTGGCCGTAAAAGTCCCGGATCTCAGTGCCGGTATGCTTCTTCCACTGCGTGATGACTTCCGGGTTGAGCGGTTCACCCGCACTGACGGAAAATTTCAGATTCGAAAAATCGAACTGGGTCAGATCCAGCCCGACAAAAGCCCGCCATGCGGTTGGCGGAGCGCAGAAGGTGGCCACCTTGTACTTGGAAACATAACTCATGTAAGTCTTGGGATCGAGTGCGGCAAAGTTGAACCCGGCGACGATCGCACCGACATTGAAGGGTGCGAAAAAGCTGCTCCAGGCCCACTTGGCCCAACCCGGGGCGCTCAGGTTATGGTGGACCTCGCCGGGACGCATGCCGATCATGACGGCTGAGGACAGGTGTCCCAGCGGATAGGAGTAAGCGCTGTGCCCCACCAGCTTGGGCAGACCGGTTGTACCGGAGGTAAAAAAGCAGTAGACCACGTCGTCCTTTTTGATCTCCGCGCCTTTTGCTTCAGCCGACTCTTTGGCAAGCTCGTCAAAGCTGGTCCAGCCTTCTTTTTTCCCCAGAACCAGCTTCACTTTCGGTTTGCCGCCGGTATTCTCGATGGCTTCGTCAATCAGGTCCGTGAAGCTCTCATCTGCAACGATCGTATCCGGCAGGTAGCTCTGGAACCGGAACTGCATTTCACGGGCGGTCATGGAAGTGGCGGTGGGCACATTAATCAGGCCGCCCTTGAGGGATGCCAGGGTGGATATCCAGGTTTCGGGAACAATGGGCAGCATCATGTACATGTTGTCGCCGACCTTGGCGCCATTCTTCTGGAGGAAATTTAGGCACTTGTTGGTCTCTTCAGACAGCTCCCGGTATGTCATGGCTCTTTCTTTGCCGGTGGACATATCGGCCCACAGCAACGCTGCCTGGTCGCCGCGCTCACGCACGTGAAGGCCTTCGAA
>SLGU01000013.1 GCA_007136525.1 Desulfobacteraceae bacterium
CCGCGCTGCAACCCCACCCCGCGCTGCAACCCCACCCTGAGTCCTAGCCTAAGGCAACGAGCTGACGAGGCTCGGGGGCCACGCGAGAGCAGGCAGCCACGCGACACCATTCGCGCACGCCTTGCAGATGATGACGCCAAGATCGGGCATGGGGCTCATGGTGCCGCTCCCGTGAGCCAGAGCGCCCAGGAAATGCACAGCCTTGAAGGCTGGGGCTTCAATGTCGGCTCGGCGCAGCAGACCGCGCTGAACGATCTCCTCCCAGAGCTCCCGTTGCCGGTCGATGTCGCCGAGGATGGCTCTGAGCTTGGCGGCATCGGAATCGTCACGCTGTGGCTTGCACTCCACGATGAGCAGGTGGTGTGGCGGGAACCATGCCACCAGATCGGGCTTGTAGGCGCCGCCGCTTCCCTTCCCGGAGCGGAGCGGATCCTTGATTTCGACGACTGGAAGGTGGTTGGTCCCGCGCGGCGGTTGACCGGCCAGCACGGTCCATCCGGACAGTACCAGCCCTCGTTTGGCTAGCACGTAGACCTGGTCTTCCCTCATGACTCACTCGCGCGAAGCAGCTCAACTCCGTCCGAGAAGATCAGGGCATTCGCCGTGAGGTACCAGTTGCAGCTCTTCCGGTTCGGATCGTCTGGGTTCTTGTCGAACCAGATCTCCTTCGGAATTCTAGGAAGCCAAAGGACGAGGTTACGACGCTTCTGCTCAGGCCGAGGGCCAGTCCGGCACCAGGCGTAGTCGTAGATGAACTGTGTGCCCGTGTACGGGTCCTCGCGTCTGCAGTTGGCAGGATTCATTCCGATCTTGTAGGCCAGTGTCTGTTCGCGAACCTGGAGTGGAGCGAGCTCCGGCACGTCCCGCCCCAGACTGTACTCCACCTCCGCGATCAGCCCCGCCGTGCTCTTGATGGGGGCGGACTTCGGTGGCCTGCTATACTCAGGAAACACCTCGACACGCTGCCGGTGTTCCTCGCGCATCTCCTCCAGGACGACTCTAGCCTCAGGCCACCAGCGAGTCATGCCTGCATCGACGAAGGATTGCACGAGGGCCCGCATCTCCGAGTCCTCGGAGCCGTCGGTGAGCAGCTCCCAACTCTCATCGGCCGGCCAGTTCACGGCGAGCATCGGCGTGTCGTGGATATCGGTCATGGCCTCGAAGGCCGCCAGGAGACGGGCATTCAGGTTGCACACGCCTGCCCACTCACCATGCTTCATCGCGTCGAACGGGAAGAACTTGATGCTCGGTACGCGGACCTCCACCGAGCGGACCAACCGCGCGACTCGCTGACCCACGTTGTGACCAGTCGGCACCTCACGGGTCTTCTCCACCGTCAGCACAGGAGCCCCATCCTTGGCCAAGATGATGTCTGGGCGGTCGTACGTCAGGAGGTCGTCAATCCCCATCCCATGGCTTCCGCGCTTGCCAAGCATCACCAGCTCCGCGTCGACTAGGTGCGGACTCAGGTCGGCGAACCATTGCGCCTCGACGTAGTTGTCCCCATAGATCTGCAGCACGACCCCTCCCCTGATTCTGTGTCACGACGTTCGCGGATGGACGTCGAAATGGCCGAACTCCTCAAAGCCGGGCCGCTCAACGTCATCCGACAATTCACCCCTGGCGTACATGAACGGCGCCTCGCAGTCCCGGCAGCGGTACCACGAGGCGTCACCAACCCAACTGCGCACTCCCGTTGCGATCAAACGAAGCTCACCGTCACAATCTGGGCAAGGTTTCTGGTGTGTTCGACCGTGCTCTTGGTCAAGCGCCAAGAACTCCCCGCACTCCCCGCAGGTGAACTGTGCCGCCTGGCGTACGACCCGATCGAGTGCCGGATTGGACATGTTCGTGCTCCGCTCGCTAGTTGGGGCAACCCTAGCCGAGCCCGCTTCTCCCGAGCGCCTTGGATGCTGAGCAGCCGGCAGACCGTCCCAACCACGGAGGTACGTCAGGGTGGGTCGTCCGCGAAGCAGCCTCGACGGGCTCCCCGCCAGACGGGCTCCCCGCCATTGGGGCACCTCAAGCTCCCGCCCGGATATCTCGCCGCCCTGTTCCCTGGGCCCTTGGGTCCTTGTCCACAGGTACGGGCAGCGTGGTCCGCGCGACGACTGAGCTGCGAGAATGGTTGAGACGGGCAAGGCGTCCTCATGTCAGAAGACTGCGGTGACGAAGTGGGCCCTGCCAAGGAGAGCCTCATGGGCCTGGACGTCACCTACTGCGATGAATGTGGCGAGCAGGTCGGCACGGACGCGGTCTGGTACGCGAAGGTGCCGGTCCCCGTTGCATCGGCGAGCGCGGGCGAGTCGGCGGTGCTGTGCGGCGCGTGCGCCTCGGAGGTGGCGTGTGGCCTCCTCTGATGAACGCCGGTTCCGGACGAGCTCGTCTGCTGTGAGGAGGGCTGGGAGGTCCTGCAGTCCCGCGTTCAGTCACGGGCAACGACGGTGAGAGACCTTGTGCGGGCACGGATCGTGCTGTTGGCGGCTGAGGGCTGCCAGCAGCCGATATCGATGCCCCCAGGTGCGGCAACCGCGTTGGGCACCAGGTTGTCCTCGTCGAAGGTGGTTTCGACCCGCGCCAGCTTGTGCGATGATCGCATCTGCGAGATGCCTCCTGTACCAGGAATCTGCGGTCTTCAGACACCCGCATCATCCCAGGTCAGGAGGCATTTCCATCGGAACCGAAACAGCGCAAAGCGGCACTACTCGGTGGATCGAGGCTTACAGCGCGCCGGTGTGGGTATCCGCTGAGCGCGGGAGCTGTGGCTCGCGTGCTGACCAGCCGCGCTCGATGCTCTGGCGAGCGGGGTCGGTCCAGACGACGTCGAGTCGTTCCGGCGTCCACTCGAAGGTCGCGGTCTGCTCGTAGCGTCGGCCCAGTTCGAGAACCTGTTCGCGGTCCCCGTCGATGATGGCGTAGCTGTCCTCGCTCCAGGACGTGTCGGGGGAGCGGCCCACTGCCTCGGCGTAGTTGTGCCCGGCGGCGTCGAGGTCCTGGCGCAGCAGGCGGTTGCGTTCCTGGTTCTCGCTGGTCCGCAGCAGCCGTGATCGGGGGTTGAAGGCCGTGATGACGTGGATGTGCTCGACGCCGTCCGGGAAACGGCCCTCGGTGGTGCCGGCCGGTCTCGGTTCGACGGTGATCGTCGTGGTCGGGTCCCACTGGATCTCGATCACCGTGCTGGCGTACACCTCAGCCACGTTCGTCTCCACCAGGATCTCGCCACCCTCGACGAGGGCGCGCACGAGGTGGCGCTCATGGTCCCGTTCGTTGAACTCGACGTCGTTGGCCAGGCGGCTGATGTCGACCACGATCCGGCCGTCGTCGTACCGTTCGACGCGAGGGTCCTGATTGTCGTAGCCACCGATGCGGGCTCGGGCACGGGGGTCGACCCACAGTTGTCCGCGGGCGTCCTTGCCGAGCGCGTGCGCGAACACGTAGCGGACCTCGCCGCTTGGCATGGCTGCCACCGGTTCTACGCCGCGCGCTGGCGTGGTCAGCAGTTCCTCGAGCTCCTGGCGCAACGGTTGGAGGTTGCGGTCCGGCCCCGCCTCGGCGAGCCAGCGAGCGATGTCGATTAGGAGCGCGCCCGCGGCCTCGGTGTCGGGCAGGTGCGAGAGCTGTTCGAGCGCGAGCCGGACGCGTAGCTCGGTTCGGCTCTCCGGTGTGTGTGGTGAGGGCGTGTCGGGGGAGCTGGACGACGGTCGAACGGGGGAGCCGGCCATCCCGATTGGGAGGACAGCGAGGTCGTCGTGCGATGGATCGTCCGGTCGGGGGAGTTCGTCGAGGATGCGGTCGATGTCCTCGCCGTCCGAGACGCGACGCGCGGCATGCATCAAGCCCTGCGCCGTCGTGCCGAACACGGCGGCGAGCCGTCGTAGGACGTCCCTGCTGGGGCGTCGGTCGCCGGACTCGAGCCGCGCGATCATCGCTGGCGAGAGCTCGGCTCGGGCGGCGATCTCCTTCTGCGTGACATCGAGCCGCTCGCGCAGCGTTAGGAGGACCACCTCCAGCTTCTCGATATCAACCCGTGACGGCCCGCTACGGCGTGGTTTCGACCCGCTGCCGGAAACCATGATTGACTCCTTATTGACTGTCGCGTGACAGGCAAGTACAGTCACTCTACCGCGCAGGGCAGGCAACGGCCAGTACCGCGAACCGCGGTCTCAGGATGGAGCAGGAGGGGCTGATCATGGCACACGCACGGATGGTGGACGCCTTCGTCCGGGACCTGTTGAACGACTTCTTCGACGGCGACGTCGAGGGGGAGGGGCCGCGCTACCGGCTGCCGCTCCCGGTCCGGCCGGTGGTGCAGGTCGTGCCGGGGGCAGGTAACGGGCTTCGGGTCCAGATCACCACATCCGTGGCCCACGACGTCGCGTCCGGCCCGGATCTCTTCGCCGCGCTCAACGACGCGAACGCGCAACTGCCCTACGGGCGGCTGTTCGTGGTCGATGGCAGGGTCCTGATGGAGGAGACGGTCCTCGGTGAAACCGTCGACGAGGAGTCGCTGGACAACGCGATCCGGGTGGTCGCGTGGGCGGCCCGGCGGTTCGGCGAGCCGCTGGCGGCCGCTGGTGGTGGGACCCCTGCGCTGGACCTGGAGCCCACCGCGGCTGACGACGCCGCTGCCGCATCCGGACTGGCTGCGGGCCCTCCTGCCGACGGCGAGTTGCGCCTCGGGCCCGCCAGCGAAGGTATCGCCGAGGTTGCCCCGCCAGTGACCGGGCCGCTGACCGTGAACGCCGCGGGCTACCTGTAGGAGCGCCGACCGTGACCACCGATCCGTTCGCCGTGCACCGCCTGCTCGATCAGGCGGAGGCTCTGCTGCGCCGCTGGGACACGCCGCTGGAGGCGGCGCTGTTCGCGGTGGTCGACCGCCGCGTCACCACCGACGTAGCCACGATGGCGGTCCGGCTACGGAAGGACGGGGTCGCGACCCTGCAGGTGAACCCGGACTTCGTCGAGGACGTAGGGGCCGAGGGTGCGGCGTTCGTGCTGTGCCACGAGGCGCTGCACCTGCTCCTCGACCACCTCCGGTACGACGGGGTCCGCGACGACGCGTGGCGGTTGGGCTGCGAGGTGGTGATCAACCACTGGGTGATCCGCTCCACAGCGCGGACGCTCCCGCGCTCGCGACGCACCGGCGAACCGGTCGGCATAGACCCTCGAGCCGTGCATCGGGACTGGGCGGCGTCCGCGACCGACCCGGTGTCGTACGAGGAGTTCACCCTCACCGACGAACGGTGCGCAGAGCTGCTGCGTGTCACGGGGCGTGGGCGACCCCTCGACGTGCCCCCGACCGCCGGGGCCTGCAGCCACCCCGACGACGAGCCGGACACGACCCCGGACACGCCCATCAACGCGGTTGAGCAGGTGCTCGAACAGGCCGTCGTCCGAGCGCAGCGCGGCGACGAGGTCCTCCGCCGCCAGCTCCTCGACCTCGAACAGGCCGTCCCCGGCGCGCCAGCCTGGGCCCGTGTCGGCGTAAGCGAACTGCGTGCCACCACCAGCCGCGCCGGGATGACACGCCTGTGGGAACGGCACCTGGCACACGTCCTCGGGCAGACCCTCGCCCCACGGCTCGAGGTCCGCTACGACCGCAAGGTCGGCTGGTGGGACGCCGAGCTGCTCGCCCCTCTCGGCATCGCGCTCGACCCGCAGGCCGGGATGCCGCTGCAGCACGGGCCTGTCTGCGGTCGCCGACGCAGTGTCGCCATCTACCTCGACACCTCCGGGTCCGTCCCCGACGAGGTGGTGCAGGCCGCGGCGCACACCGTCGGCCGGATCCCCGACACCGTCGCCCACTGGCGCGCCTTCGACCACGAGGTGCACCCCATCGCCCCGGGCGATGCGCTGCCCGGCGGGGGAGGCACCAGCTTCGACGCGGTCGCCGACGATGTGGACCACCTCGACGCCGTTCTGGACGAGCCCCTCGACGCCGTCGTCGTCCTCACCGACGGGTACGCCCCAACCATCGCCCCCGCAGCGCCGCAGCGCTGGATCTGGCTGATCGTCGCCGACGGCGACGCCTGGCCGCAGGACCACGGGATGCGCACCGTCCGCATCCCCGACCTCGAAGGAGCCGCCTGATGGCCCCGAACCACACCGCACCGGCCCTGCCCGGGCTCGACGCCGATCGCGTCGCCGCGCTGCTCTGCTGGGCGGTCGCCGAACGCGGATCCGTGCACCTGATCGGGCCGCACGGCATCGGCAAGACCGCCTACGTGCGCCACTGGTGCCAGCAGCAGGGCCTGCGGGTCGTGGAACGCTCGCTGCCGGTGTGCAGCCAGCGGGACTTCTGCGTGCCGCTGCCCGTGCAGGACCCCGCGACCGGCCAACGCCACGTCGAGGTGCTTGTGCTCGAACAGCTCCTGCAGGCCTCAGACGACGACCGCTACGTGCTCATCCTCGACGAGTTCTCCCGGGCCGACCGGGCGACGTTGAACACCGCCATGGAGTTGCTCCAGGAGGGCACGATCGCGGGGCAGCCGCTGCCCGGCCTCGCTGCCGTCGTCGCGCTCGACAACCCGGTCGAGGACCCGGACTACGCGGGAGTGGTCGGCCTCGATCTCGCCCAGGCCGACCGGGTCGCGACCCTGCAGGTCGACGTCGATGACATCCCCTGGCGCGGCCACCTCGCCGCCGTGCACGGCCGGCCCCTCGATCGCCTGTGGCAGGCATGGGGGCGCCTCGGTGGAGCCGCCCGCAAGACCCTGTGCCCCCGGGTCCTCGACCACCTCGTCACCGTCGTGGATCACGGCCTGCCACCGGAGGTCGCGCTGCCCGTACTGCCCTCCGGCCGCCAGTCCCTCACCGGCCGCGACGGCAACGACATCAGCGACGAGGTGCTCACCACCCTGGCCGCAGCGATCCGCAACAGCTGGGGAGACGCCGAGGTAGCGGACGCTCCGCCCCCTGCCGACGTGGTGCCCGCTGCCGATGTCGCGCCCGCTGCCGATGTGGCGCCCGCTGCCGGCGTGGCGCGGGATGCGAGAACGGTCACGGCCAGGGCCATCGCGGGCGCGATCACAGACGGCTGGCAGCTGCGCCTGGTCGGGCCACCCGGGATCGGTAAGACCTCACACGTGCGCGCGGCCGTCAAGGAAACGGGGTTCGAACTGGAGTACCTCAGCCTGTCGCAGGCGTCGGTCCACGACCTGGTCGTGCCGGTCCCGGTCGCGGGCAGCCTCGAGTTCCTCCCCGCCGCCCGTCTTGTCCGGCCAGATCGTCGCTACGTGCTCGTGCTCGACGAGTTCTCCCGGGCGCCCGCCGACACCGCGTCGGCGGCGATGGAACTGGTCAACGAACGATCCATCGCCGGGCGGCGGCTCGAGGGCTGCGTCGCGGTGATTGCGCTGGACAACCCCGCCGAGGTCGGTGGCCTCCACCTCGACACCGGCAGGATCGACGTGGCGCAGGCGTCCCGGTTCACCGCCACCCTCGAGGTCGGTGAGGACGACCTGCCATGGCGCGAGGTCCTGCACGAACGGTTCCCGGACACCGCGGACACGTTCCTGGACTGGCGGGCCGAGGACCTCGACGACGCCGCCCGGGCCCTGGTCTCACCACGGTGCCTGGAGCGGATGCTGTCCCTGCATGCCGCGGGACTCGAGCCTGACCTCGCGCTGCCGGTGCTCGACGGGGAGCGCCTTCCCGTCGCCACCGTCGCGTTGCGCCGCCGGCTCCGCGGCGACCGAGCCCTCGGACTGGCCGCACTCGTCGCCGACCTCGACGCGGTACTGCAGCGGTTGGCTGACGGGGACGCCCACACCGAGCTCGCGGTGCTGGGTGCCCTCCAGCGGGCCGAACCCGCCGCGTTGGAGACGAACGAGGCGGCCGTGACCCGCTTGCTTGCCGCGGTGCACCCCAACCACCGGCTCGCCCTGGTCCGTGGCGCCGGACCGCGACGTGCGGTCCTGCTCCGGGCGCTCCGGGCGGTCGTCGCGGGCGATCCCCCGCCCGCCGACGCTTCAGAGGAGGTGGCGTAGTGGCCGCTCACTTGGATCGGCTGCCCACCGCGAGCGGGGTTGCCGTCAGCTGTCGGGACCGCTGGCCACGGTCGCGGTTCCACGCCCGAGGTGGCACCGTCGGCTGGCTCGATGGGCCGGCCCGGCTGGATGTCCACGCGCACCTGGAGCGGGCGGAGATCGACCGCGCCACGCTGGAACGGTCGGGCGTGCGTCTGCAGCGGCGGTTCTCCCGCCCCGTGCTCGCCGCTGTCGCGCTCCAGGCTCTGGAGGTCGCCGGCGGCGACTTCGGACCGGGCTGTGAGGACGTGCAACGGCATGCGGCGACCGCGCTCTGCGAACTGCTTTTGTACGAGGTCTCCACTGCCGGGGGTCCGCCACTGGCTGCGGAGGGTGTCGTCGTGCGGGAGGTCCGGTGGGAGCGAGCCCGACGCCTCGCCGCGTTGCTGCCGTCGAGCCGGCCCGTCGATCCGTGCCGCTCCACCTCGTGGCGGCCGGTCCTCGACCGTCTCCTCACCCTCGCCGGTGTGCTCGACTCCGCGGTGCTCGACCCTGCCAGCGGCCACGAAGCACCGGCAGCCCGGGCTGCCAGCGGGCTGGTCATCTCGGATCCCGAGATCGACGGTCCCCATCCGCTCACCCTCACGGTGCGGTTCCCGGCCTGGCCCGACCACGACTTCGTCGCCATCACCGATCCGCAGCAGACCACGTCAACGCCGGATGCCGAGGTAGAGCTGCGCTGGACGGACGGTCCATCGCCCGCCCAGGTCGCTGACCGCATCGCCACCGAAGGCTGGCCGGCGCCCCTCCGCCCGGACGTGCCCCACCGGGCAGCCCGGAGCCTGTCACCGACCGCGACCGCGGCTGCCGTGCTGCTCTACCGCCACCTGCACGGTGAGCCCTACCGCGACGACGCGGCCGGCTACCACTGGATGGCCCGGTGGCGCAGCCAGTCGGTCCGGCGCATCGACCGGCGCTGGCGGTTCGCGCGCGAGCGCCTCCGTGCCATCGAGGAGCGGCTGAGCACCCTGCCCCTGCCGCTCGAGGGTCCCCTGCCGGACCGGTGGCGTTCCGTCGGGGACGGCGCCGTGCTGTGGCAGCTCGCTGAGACGCTGCTGGCCGTCACCCCGCGGCCTCCCTCTACCCCCTCGATCGACCCGACGATCAGCCGGGCCAGCCTCCCGGTCGAGCTCGCGACCACCTACGAGGAGTTGGGCCCCGGCACGCTCACCCTCCTCCACGTTCCCTGAGATCAACGACGAACCGGCCTGGAGTGCTGCAGTGCCGACGGACGAAGGAACGACGACCATGGCGACGATCCCCGGCGGGCTCGTGACGATCCTGCAGCACGCACCCTTGCCTCCAGCCGCGCTTCAGGCCGCAGCGGACCAGCGCCCACTGCTCGAGGCGACCTCCGAGCGGGACGACCTGCCCGCCCTGGCCGTCGAGCGCGCCTTCCAACCCGGCGTGCCGCTTCCCATCCACCTCGCCGCGGCGCTCGTCGATCGGCCGTTGCCGGCCACCACGATCCGCCACATCCTGCGCACCGCAACGGAGCCTCGTCCCGAGGTACTTGCCAGGCTCGTCCGCCACAACGTCCCTGACGCCGCCGACCGCCAGCGCATCCTGGCTATCGGGGAGCGCAGCGTCGACGAGGCCGTTCTCGACAACGGTCGCTGGCCCGTGGACGAGCAGCGGCTCGTCGTGCGTCGGGTCGGCGGAACTGCAGCGCTGCGTTGGCTGTCCCAGCTGGACCCGGACGTCGAGGTCACCTGGGACGACCTGCGCGGCGACCGCATCGACGTCGACCGGCTCGATGCCGATCCCGTCACCGCCCTGCGGGCACTGCTGCGACGTCCCTGGCTCGCCGAGCTACCCCTGGAGCGGGCCGGGAGAGGACTGCGTTCCGCGCTGGCGACCGTCACCCCCGACGAACGGACCCAGTTCCGCCTGCTCGGCACCGCCCAGCACCTCGCCCGGTTCGGTCGCACGGTCGAAGCCGCCGGGATCATCGAAGCGTTGGCCTGCAACCCCAGCGCGACCCTGCCCGTCCAGCGCCGTTGCCGCCGTCTGGCTCGGCGGATCCCCTGCCACTACCTCTCGGGCTGGGCGCCGGCACACCCGGCGACAGGAGCAGTGTGGACCGCCGGTCCCGAGGGGCAGCGAGCCGCCCTCGACCGCCTCGGGCAGCTCGCCAACGTGCGGCACCGAACCGTCTGGAGCGCGGGGCTGCTGGCTTCGAACCCCGACCTCGCCGAGGACGTCCGTGAAGGCGTCATCGCCTACCTCGATCGCCACCTCGCCGCCGTTGACGCCGACCCGCGCATCGCCGACTTCCTGGCCGACCGACTCGAGGTCGATGCGGAGACCCGGCAGCGCTGGCGCTCCAACGGTGGCGCGGACGTGAACGTGCGCCGACGTCAGCGCCCGCATCGCGAGGGGTCGGCAGTCGCTGGTGACGGCTGGACGCGCCTCCACCTCGATGACTGCATCGATCTGAGAGCCGCCCACCGGGCTGCTCGCGGCCTCGCCCGCGACCTCGGCTCCCGGACCGAGACCTGGACCCTCGCGTGGATCCTGCTGCGCGAAGGGTGGGACGAACCGCTGGGGGACCTGCCTGCGGTCGTCGCTGCCCTGGAGCCGGGCACGGAGGCTGCCGCGTGAACGACGCTCGCGACCGGGCGACCGACCCGAGGACCATCGAACCAGCGATGCTCGAAGTCACGTCGGTCCGGGTCGAGGCCGGGCTCTGGATCGGCGGTTGCCGTGCCGCGGTACCCGACGAGGTCACCGTGGTCGTGACGCTCGAACAGGCGGCGACGCCCGTGACCGGTGCAGGCGTCACCGAGGTGCGAGAGCCCTTCCTGGACTCACGTTGGCAACCGGTCGATCACGCCCGTGTCACCGCTGCCTTCCAAGCGGTCATGCGGGCGTCCGACACCGGCGTGCTGATCCGCTGCAGGCACGGCCTCAACCGGTCGGCGCTGATCGCCGTGTTGGTGCTGGTCGCTCGCGGCTGGCCGACGGACGACGCCGTCGAAGCGGTCCGTCGAGCCCGGCCTGGCGCGCTCTCCAACCCCTACTTCGCGGACCTCGTCGAGACCTGGCCCGAGGATCCCATGGGGGACCGTCGGTGAGAGCCGGCGCTGAAGCGAGACACGGTGTCACGGTCCGCCCTCCTCACGACCTCTCCGGTGGCTGGCCGGTCAGGTGCTGCTCCGCCTCGCGCAGCCAGCGTCGTGACAGACCGACGGTGGGTCTCGGTGCCTGGATCAACCCCGTAGCGTCGATCCGCGACATCACCTGCGCCACCGCAGACCGGTGCGCCGGGTGGTCGTCGTCGCTCCAGACGAAACGGGCCGGCTGCAACTCCTGGAGGAAGCCCTCGACCGCATCCAGCTTCCACCACCGCCCCGACGGGCCGGTGTCGGCGCCGGCGACATCGGGATGTGGCAGCGGCGCGAACCGGTGGGTCGGCCAGCCGAGGACCCGCTCGACGTACTCGGCCACCTCGCCCGCCCACGTCGTCACCCAGACCAGCTCGGCGTCGGCGCGGCGCAGGATGTCCCGGATCAACCCGGCCTGCGTCGGCGACAACCACAGCTCGTACCGTTCGTGCGGCGAGCGGATCCAGTCGGTGAATGCGCCGCCTTATCTGCGCAGGGGCCGGTGTCAACCCCCGCCCGTTTGTCTTCTTGTGGTCGTTGTTCTGGCCTGGTGTGGGCAGCATCGATCGATGCCGGGTCAGGGTGGAGCGCCCCGTGGGACGAACGACCTTGACGTCGGCGAGGTCGATGCGATCGTTGCCGGCGCAGAAGACGACACGGCGCTCAGTGGTCAGCTCATCGGTCACACCTGTGGTTTGAGGGGCGTGAGGTCGGAGGGGAGATCGTGCCGGCAGA
>SLGU01000171.1 GCA_007136525.1 Desulfobacteraceae bacterium
TATTGCAGTAATCCCCTCCGGGGCACTTTCCCGGCGTTCATCGAGAATAGCTGGGAGTGAACCCGTAAAATGTCGAGATCAGACGACTTTGAAAAAAGTTCAAGATCAAGGCTTGCGCAATTTTTGAAAATTTAGCGTACTTAGCCGTACGTGAGATTCTTCGGAAATTGCGCGTAACGCAGATATTGGACTTTTTGCGAAGTCGTCAAAATTGACATATTTGACCGTTTCATGCACAATGGTTCTCCATCCCGGCAAGACGGAATGATAAACGCTTCTATAATGAAGGCTTGAAAATGAATGACAGGATCGCAGATAATGCTGCTGAATTGAATAGGCGGTTAAAGGAGACAGAAAAGGCGCTTTATGCCCTTGAGGAAAAGTACCGGCTCCTATCTGAAAACACCAGCGATGTGATTTCAATACTGGATGAAAATCGCAACTATACCTACATCAGCCCTTCCGTGAAGCATACCCGCGGGTTCGAGCCGGAAGAAATTATCGGCAAACACTTGTCCGAAATGATCACCCCGGCGTCCCTTGAAAAGACGAAAAGACTGTATTCAGGTACAGAACTGAAGCCAACGGCCGAGGATGCCGACAGTAAAAGCTCCCGAACCCTTGAACTGGAGATGTATAAAAAGGACGGTTCAACCATCTGGTCCGAGTCCAGGGTGTTTCTTTTAAGGGATGAGAATGGCCGTCATTCGGGTTATATGAATGTCAGCAGGGATATCGACGAAAAGAGAAAGATATACGGCCAGTTGCGGGAAAGCGAGGAAAAATACCGGGCGATCATTGAAAATATCGAAGAGGGGTATTATGAGGTGGATCTCTTGGGAAATTTTACATTTTTCAATGAGCCCATATGCAGAATTGCGGCGCTTCCCTGCCAGGAATTAAAGGGTGTCAACTTCCGGGCATACACCAGTGCGGAGGGCGCCAAAAGGCTGCTCAAAATATTCAACAGGGTTTTTAAAACCGGCCAGCCCGCAAGCGCATTCGAGCTTCAAATATACCGGCTGGATGGTGAAAGCCGGCATGTCGAGATTTCGGTGTCATTGACCACGGATTCTGCCGGAAACCCGGAGGGTTTCAGGGGAATCATGAGAGATGTCACTGAACGAAAAAAATCCGAGGAAGAAAAGGTAAGACTGGAAGCCCAGTTGATGCACGCACACAAAATGGAAGCAGTGGGTACGCTTGCCGGCGGTGTTGCCCATGATTTCAACAATATTCTGCAGGCGATCAACGGGTATGCACAGCTGTTGCTGATGAGCAGAGCACCGGTCGACCCGGATTACGACAAACTGCTTAAATTGCAGGCAGCCGGTGAAAGGGCTGCACTTCTTGTCCAGCAACTGCTGACCTTCAGCCGCAGAGCGGCCGGAGAGCGCAGGCTGGTCAGCTTTAACCGTGAAATTGTCTCCGTGAAAACATTGCTCGATCAGACGCTTCCAAAAATGATCGAGATCAGCCTGGACATGGATGAGGACCTGTGGTTTGTCAATGCGGACCCGATGTACCTGGAACAGGTTCTGCTCAATCTTGCATCCAATGCCGCAGACGCCATGCCCGACGGCGGCCGGTTGACGGTAGAAACCAGGAATATTGTTCTTGATGAACGCTACTGCAGCGGGCAATTTGAATGCGTGCCGGGCAATTATGTGATGCTTTCGGTTTCAGATACCGGTTGCGGCATGGATCCGGGGACGGTTTCCAATATTTTTGATCCGTTTTATACCACCAAGGCGGTCGGAAAGGGAACGGGGCTCGGCCTTGCATCGGTTTATGGGATTGTCAAGGATCATGGCGGGTTGATCCATTGCTACAGCGAAGTCGGGCAGGGCTCTGTTTTCAAAATTTACCTGCCTGCGGCCTTGAGAGCAGATGATTCTGGCGAGAAAAATGTTAAGCAGCCTCCGGCACCCGCGGGGGGGGGAGAAAATATACTGGTCATTGATGATGAGCCGACGGTTCGTGAAATGGCAAAGGAGATGCTTGAGTATTATGGCTATCAGGTGATCTGCGCTGAAAACGGAGAGTCTGCCATTGAGATTTAACGAGAGAATATGATTAAAATTCAACTTGTTATACTTGATCTGAATATGCCCGGCATGGGCGGGTATCGATGCATGCAAAAACTGCTCGATCTTGATGCCCAGGCAAAAATCCTCATTGCAAGCGGCTATTCCACCGATTCCCACGCCAGGAAAGCCCTGGCGTCAGGCGCCGTCTCTTTTATCGGTAAACCCTACCATCTGCATGAAATGGCCAGAAAGGTCAGATCTGCCCTTGACGGGGTCTGCCAATAGCAAGGTCTGCAATGACGCATCTGATATTTAGTTTTTATTCATGCGTATCCTTTTTTAAAACATGTCTGCGGGACCTTTTCCATATCGGATGCCTGGCCGTGCTGGGTGTGGTGTGCCTTGCGACCGGGGTCGATGCCGGCGTTCCAGCCGCGTCCGATAAATATCACATATCGGTATACTGGGCAAAAAACTCTCCTGACCGTTTTATGGATATTTTGACCCGGATGTCCCCGGAATTCCGGCGTTCCTATCTTGTCGCGCTTGCAGGCGGCTGCCGGATTGCAAGGTGGCAATGGATTCGGTTCGAGGTTGAAGGCCAAGGTGTCCTCCATACGGGCATGCAGGAGCACTTCGAGGTAAACGCCGTGGCTGTGGCCCGGTGGATGGATTTTCCCTGGGACCACTGGATCGACACCCGCATTGCTTTTGGCGAGGGGCTTTCCTACGCATTCCGTACCCCCCCTCTTGAACCGCGGAAAAATCCGGATGCGGAACGCTCTGCCCGACTGCTCAACTACCTGCTGGCCGAGGTAGAGGCCGTGGTGCCGAGATTGCCGCAATGGAGCATTTTTGTCCGGGTTCATCACCGGTCGGGCGTATTCGGCGCCTTTGGAAAAGTCAGGGGCGGCTCCAATTTTATCGGCACGGGCATCCGATATTATTTTTGACGACTTCGCAAAAATTCCAATATCTGTGTTACGCGCAATTTTCGAAGAATCTCATGTACGGCTAAGTACGCTCAATTCTTCAA
>SLGU01000148.1 GCA_007136525.1 Desulfobacteraceae bacterium
AAAAAATTGGAATAGGAGGAAAGAATATTGGTTACGAATGAAGATGATGGGGACCTTGGTGCCGAGGTGTCGAGTCGGCTTGATGAGCTTTTTGCCGAAGAGGACGAGCAGTCGCCTGAAGCTGGGGGGCATGATCCCTCCGTGGGAAAAAGCCTGCAGGCAGAAAAAGCAATCAATGTTGATCGTTCGGCGGCCACAGAAGCAAAAATGGAAGAGATTAGACGGGATGCATCGCCAATAGACAATCTCAAGGCGTTGGTGTCGGAAATCGAGTGGGAAATAACCGACGACACGATGAGTGGATTTTTGAACGAGGTCGCGCTACTGAAACAGAAATACGTGAATGACCCGATTCTAAGTACTTTTTTGAAGCTTCACGAAGCCATGGGTAAATATATCAAGGCGAAAAAGGTCAATGCCCATCCTGACGCCGTAAAACTGGTCAGTTCGGCCTTCACCGTCTTTGAGAGAGTTGCCGGTGCGCCCGGTATGCCCGAGGCGCAGAAAAAGAAACTCCTTTCCATTGAAGTGAAGGCCTTCAAGCGTTTCAAAGCGCAACTGCCCGACCGCAAGCGCCCTGTCAGACCGGCTGAGGACGATGTCATGCCTGCGATTCAGGTTAAACTGGACAACCTTGAATCAACCGATTCGCTTGCTGACTATATTGTCCGGAAGTTGAAAAAGGTGATCGTCGAAGAGCTTGAAAAAATCAGGCTTGACCTGAAAAAGGGCGGCCGTTAAGACGCCTTGCGCAAAATGTAAAATGAGGCTCTGTATATGGGGCGCTGTTCGGAATATGGCGCCATTTCGATTGATATGCTGGCGGTAGCCCTTTTTTTATGCGGTATTGTTATAAGTGCCAAAATATTACGGAGGCGTTTTCATGGCGGATATTTTTACGGGTGACATTTCCAGGCTGGTTTTGAAGCGTACGGTTAGGGCCGATATGGGAGAGGTTTCACTGGACAGCCAGATGCTGAATGTGCTGATGGAGCTGGACGGTAAAAAAAATCTCGGCCAGATTGCGCAATCCCTGAATATGAACATGAAGACCTTGCGGGAGATTACCAGCCGGATCCACCAGCTGCGGCTCTGCGAACAGGCCGCCGAGTCGATGCCGGTGCTTGGCAAGGCGTTTTTTAATGAGTTGTCAATGGAACTCTCAAAGGCAATGGGCCCCATTGCAGATGTTGTGATCGAAGATGAAATTGCCGATATGGGGGAGAGCCGGGAGCGCTTTCCTGCGCATCGGGCCGCAGAGCTTGTGGATGTTCTGGCAAGGCAGATTTTAAGAGAAGAACGAAAAGTGGCATTCCAGCAATCTATGGTTAAAAAATTGAGGGAAATCCAAGTATGACGGCTTCGTAAAAGCCCAATATCAGCGTTGCGTGCAAATTCTGAAGAATCTCACGTACGGCTAAGTATGCTCAATTCTTCAAAAATAGCGCGCGCCTGGATCTTGATCTTTTTTCAAAGCCGTCTGATTGCGACTTTACGGGTGCGTCAATAGGTATTTACTACACATGGCACAGGTAGGTAAACGCACAGCATTTTCAAGGTGAGGCCAACCTTTTAGCAAGGAGGAGTGACTGATGAGCGTGATTTGCGAGGAATGCGGAAAAATTTATCATATTGATACCAAAAAAATCGATAAGTACAAGGGAAAAAATGTCAAGGTCCGTTGCAGCGAATGTCACCATGTAACGACCCTGGCGACCCTTATGGATACGACCGGTGCACCTGCCCAGGTCTGGCCCGGGGACCAAATGATCCAAAAACAGCAGCGGGAAATGGATGTGGCTGAACCTGAAGCCCGACCGGAAGCCGCACCTGAAGCGCCCGCAAAGGAAGCGCCGTCAAGGAAGATAACCGGGTCGGGGCGCAGGCAGGGGTTTATCGGTCTCAGGGGCAAGATGTTTCTGCTGTTTTTTCTTGTGCCCATTTTACTGATGGCTGCATCCGGTGCTTTTTCCCAGTGGCAGATCAACCTGCTCGTTGATGAGATTACCGGGGAAAGTACGGAGCTGCTGACCGAGGCGGGTGCGGAAATTCTCCTGGAAAAAGCAAGGGATATCGCGTTTCAGGCGGAACTGTACCTGAGGGCCAATCCCGACCTGGACCGTGATGATTTCGCGTATGACCCGGAGTTCAGCCAGATTGCGGTTCAGCAGATTGGAGAAACAGGTTATAGCGTTATTTTGCAGTATCCGGAACCGGGCAGGGACTGGACCATATGGGCGCATCCGAATCCGCATATCATCGGTATTGAAGATCTGGATGCGTTGCGAGGGGCCCTCGGCCCGCATTTCGAAGGTTTTTGGGCCCTGCCTACGGCAGCAGAGGGGGGTGAGACGGAGGTCACCGGCAGGTACATGTGGCTGGATCCGGACGGCGTGATACGGGAAAAATACATGGCGATTGCTCCTATCCGGCTCGAAGGAAAGCCGTTCTTACTCATGACCACTTCTAATATCGAGGAATTTGAGCAAAGGACAGATGACCTCAGAAGAAGCGCGGAACTGATGGCAACCCAGACGCTTTACGTGAACCTGGGTTTTTTCATGGCAGCCATTATTCTGATCGGCCTTTGCATTATTATCTATGGTTACCGGTTGACACGGAAAATCCAGTATCTTACGGACGTCGCCGACCGGATCAGCGTAGGCGACATGGAAGCGGAGATCGATATCCGGTCGAACGACGAAATCGGCAGCCTTGGGGATGCGATTTCCAGGATGCAGGACAGCCTGCGATTTTCCATCGAGAGACTGAGGCGCCGTCGCCGGTAATAAGGTAATGAAAGTGAATTACCGCATGCAGAACAAGCAATGCCGGTCAATGCTGCGCCGCATTGCTTGTTCTGTATTGGAGACGGGTCAAAATACGTTTTATTAGGGAAAAACTGAAATGATCATTATACCGAGAGAAAAGCCTGCCATCAAAAACATGAACAGTTATTACCTGAATATGCAGAAGCTGATCGAGCACTACCAGGGAGAGCTGGGTGCCGGGGTCGTATATTTCAAGGCGCCTTCAATGGAGTGCGCGCTTTTTTTTGACGAATACCAGGTCGTCAGCGGCTGCTGCGAGGAAAAGGGCAAAAAAACGATCGGCAAGACGGCTATTGAGCGTATTGTAAAGATCTCTTCACTCAGGAATTTTTCGGTCTCCGTGTATTATGTCCGTCCCGATCGCCTCTACTTCTGGGCCAACCTGCCGAACTCAAAAACCATTTACAACAACCTGACCACAGAATTTACAGACCTCGACAGGTTGATCCGGAAAATGGAAGGGGAAAAACTCACCGGTTATATTGATGTTCAGCTGAAAGGTGACTTCAAGGGGGGGATTCTGTTTTTTTTCAATGGCGAGGTGATCGGCGGACTGTCGTCGAAAGATCAGGGCAACATTGACCGCTCTTCCACTTTCAGGGAGGATTTGATCACCCATTCAGCGGAACATGGCGGGAAATTCAGTGTTTCGCAGATATTCATGGATGAAAAGATAAACAGGAGCGCTTCCCCTGCTGTTGCGTTTCAGTCAAAAACCAGAAAAAGCCGTTCGCCTGAAAAGGCAGGGGTGAAAGGAAAAAAAGACCTCAAGACGCCGCTTGACAGAACCGAAAAACCCGGCGTCGACGAGGCAAAGGTTCTTTCCATGCTGGGGGAACTGCTGGGTACAATAGAACAGCTTGTAAAGAACAACCGGAAGATCCGTCATGATTTTGAGACCTTGTTGAATCAGATGTTTGTGGAAAAAGTGGACCAATACGATTTTTTGGACCCGTTTTCGGCTGAGTTCCGGTATTCGGGCGGAAAGGTTGAATATACTGGTGAACCAGACCTCGATGTGCTGGCGAAAGCCATATCCGAATGTGTCGTTGAAATCGCACAGCGCAATGAATTAACAGCAGTTCTTCGCCAGGAACTGCATCCCTGGCGGAATAAATTCGCCAACGAGGTTGTCGAATTCGATCTTCGCTTGTAATACAGGTCATTCGAACCTGTTTCAAAAGCCTGAAGACAGGGTGAACGAGCCAATCAGACAGGATTTTTTTATGGTACCGACAGTTTTGATTGTAGATGATGATCAGGCGATGCTCCGCTTGATGGAAAAAGAACTGGCAGAATATGCTGATTTTTTTTCCGTCGTGACGGCCGGAGGCGGACAAGCGGCCCTCAATGTTCTTTCCGATACGGACATCTCGATTGTCCTGTCCGATTTGCGCATGCCGGGCATTGACGGTTTTGAGCTGCTGAGTTTCATTTTGAAGCTCTATCCGGATATCCCCGTTTTGGCCATGACAGCTTATGACAGGCCCAAAACCAGAGATGTGGTGATGAAAAGCGGGGCTGCGGAGTATCTGACCAAACCGGTCGACGCCATCGTGCTTTTCCGCCATATCATGAAGCTTCTGAAAAAAAAGGAGGAGGGGGGAAGCCTCAACAGGGTGTCCCTGGACACCTATCTGCAGCTCGTTGAAATGGAGGAGCAGACATGCACCCTTCGAATCTGGCGTCAAAAAGGGGGCAGGAACGGGGTCCTCTTTTTCAGGAAGGGGCAGTTGATGGAGGCCCGCATAGAAAACCGGAAGGGCCTTGAAGCGGCATACGAGATATTGTCATGGTCCGGTGTATCATTGTCCATTGAAAACAATTGTCCTGTTTCGGAAAAGCTGATCGAAGGGGAACTGCAGGCAATTCTGCTGGATGCCATGCGATCCAAGGATGAGGTTGACGAAAATGGTGCCGGGGCAGACCTTGGGTCCGGCAAAAAACCGGCCGACAAATTCGAAACAGCCGCACGTCCAGGTGCGGTGGCGCCATCCGCTGCTGCAGAAAAAAATCCCGCCGTCAATGCGAAGGCGATGCCATCAGGGGCACAACCAGTTAAAATCAAGGCTCCGGATGAAAAATTATCGCCGGTTAAAGCGGCCGAGAAGAAGCTTGTTGCTGCCATGGGTGGAGAAAACGGGATTCTCGATGTTTACAGTGATCCCGAATCGGCCGCTTTGATTGCCCGGGTTGAAAGCCTGGGACAATTATTTGAATCCGGCGTGTTGAATGTGATATACATCAACAGGGCTGACCGGCAGGTCCTTGTTGTTCCGGATGAGGAAAATGTGGTGGTCATGCTTGACAAGAACCTGCCCCGTGAAGGCTTGATCGCTGCGCTTTCATAGGTCGTTTGCCTGTTTTCCGTTTCAAGGGCCCATTCTTTTAGCATGCAAAAAAAGTTACGGAAATTTCAATGAAAGATATCTTCAAAGAACTTGTCAGCATAGAAGGGGTTCACGGTGCAATTGTGCTGGATCCGGCGGGCGCTGTGATCGCAAAACGGTTTTCAGACCAGTATCCCAGGGACACAGCAGCCGTTGAAACGTTTGGATGGGAGCCGTTTCTTGCTGAATTGGGCGAGCTCACCGAGGCGGATTTTGTGTTTGACCAGGGGCGGATATATCTGCGTAAGCTTCAGGGGGGATTTCTGCTGGTGATCATGAATGATATCGCACCGATTGCCATGGTCCGCTTGAACTGCGAGATCCTGATGCCCGAACTGGATTCGATGAAAGCTTTCAGCAGCAGGATTGGCCGTATTTTCAAGAAAAAACTTTTTTGAAGGGTGAATCCGAATTGTTTCAATGGCGCTGATTGGCTTCTGCGTACACATGCTCCTGCATATCACCATGACCGTCCACTGTTTGTGTCATATACCCGCAAAACATGATCATCGCTGCTGGTTTGGCGTTTTGTGGCCGATCATGAAACAGCGATATCAAACGGGCGGATGACGCCCAGGATTCAGAAGAAGAAGGATTTACAGCGTATGGAAACACTGTCCGAACAATCCGATTTGCAATCAAAATTGAAGGCCGCCGAGGCATATGAGTCCCACGGCCTGTTCGATGAAGCAGTTGCCCTGTACCAGTCGATTCTTGCCGAATACCACGACATGGATGCACAGAAAAGGGCTGATATTGAATCGAAGGTCAAAGAACTCGGCCAGGAAATGGATGAGTTTGAGCACGAAGCGGCCCAGGACCTTTCTTCGCGGGATGTCTCCCATATCAAGTCGGGGCTTGCTTTGGGTGAAAGTGCGCCTGAAACGTTCGACAGCGCTTCGGCGTTCAAGGAACTGGGCCTTTACAAGGAGGCCATCGATGAATACCGGAAACTCTTTGGCATGGATTTTCCGGTAAAGGATTTTCTATCAGACCTGATTGAATGCCTGTTTACCGTATTCCAACCGGAAAAGGCCATTGAGTGGGTCAACCAGACGATCGGTGAATACAGTCTTGAAAAAGATGCGGAGGCCATCGTTCGCTATCAGTTGGGCGAGTCCCTTGAACAGCGTGACTACAAGGAACTCGCGATAAGCAGTTTTGAAACGGTCCAGAAGATCGACCCCGTATACCCGAAGATCAAGGAGAAAATCCAGGCGGCCGAACCGGGGAAAAGCTATGAGTCGCGATACGATTACCTGCTTCGAAACGAGATCGTGACAACCGACCAGCTACAGAAGGCCTTGGGCATATCCAAGAAGAGCAGGAAAAGCGTTGAGCATGTGCTCATGAGCCAGTTCAAAATTTCAAAGGAGGAAATCGGTAAATCCTTATCTGCCTATTATAATTGCCCGTTCAAGACCTTTGATCCGGCTATGGGTGTGCCCTACGAACTGCTTGCAAACCTAAAAAAGCCATTTCTGCTGCAGGATCTCTGGGTGCCGCTGCACTGGGAAATCGATTATATTGAAATCCTCCTCGACGACCCCAAAGACCTGAGAAAACTGGATCATGCAAAGGCCCTGTTCAATACGAACAAGTTTACCTTTTCAGTTGGCATCAAGGAAGATATCGAAGCCATCATCAACCATTTTTTTGCCGGGAAAAAGAAAACAGCCACAGGCGCACCTGCGCCTGCAGTAATAGACGAGCTTCCTGATATCGCCTTTGAGGAAGACGAGGAGGAAGAAGAAGATTTAGCTGATGTTTATGACGAATCTTCCAGTAAAGTCGTCAGGCTGGTCGACCAGGTATTGATTACGGCATACCGGAAAAGCGCATCCGATATTCATATCGAGCCCTGCGGCATTGCCAAGCGCACCAAGGTGCGCTTCCGCATTGACGGCGTTTGTCAGGACTTCACGGAGGTTCCCAACACTTTTGCCAATGCCATCCTGTCCAGGATTAAAATCATGTCCAATCTGGACATATCGGAGCGGCGCCTGCCGCAGGACGGGAAAATCAAGTTCCGGCGCAGGGGCATCCCAGAGTTTGAACTTCGGGTTGCAACGGTGCCGACGACCGGCGGCCATGAAGATGTCGTCATGCGCATCCTGGCCGCATCCGGGGCAATGAAAATCGACGAAATGGGATTGACCGAGCGGAACCTGAAGGTATTGAAGAAATCCATTTCCAAGCCTTACGGGCTTGTCCTGTGCGTGGGCCCCACCGGTTCCGGTAAAACCACAACCCTCCACTCCGCTTTGGGTGCCATCAACACCCCGGAGCGTAAAATCTGGACGGCTGAGGATCCGGTTGAAATCTCCCAGCAGGGGCTCCGCCAGGTTGAGACGCATAATAAAATCGGGCTGGATTTCGCCCGGATCATGCGCTCCTTTCTGCGGGCCGACCCGGATGTCATCATGGTCGGCGAAATGAGGGACTACGAAACCGCTTCCATCGGCATCGAGGCATCCCTGACCGGCCACCTTGTTTTTTCGACGCTCCACACCAATTCGGCCCCTGAAACCGTCACCCGCCTTCTGGACATGGGGCTCAACCCCCTGAACTTCTCCGATGCGTTCATCTGCGTACTGGCACAGCGGCTGCTCAGGCGGCTCTGCAAAAAGTGCAGAAACGAGTATAACCCCACCAGAGATGAGTACGATGATATCGTGGAAGCCTTTCATTCGGACAAATTTGAGGACCTGGGCATCAAATATTCAAACGAATTGAAGCTCTTTGCCCCGGTCGGCTGCGAACAGTGCAACGGCACGGGGTATAAAGGGCGGCTGGGCATCCATGAAATGATGGAAGGAACCCCGGAAATCAAGCGGATGATCAAAAAACAGGCCAGTGCGGAAGAATTGTTCATCCAGGCAAGCAGTCAGGGCATGTCCACCCTGATGCAGGACGGCATTATGAAGGTATTTCAGGGGGTGACCGATATGACCGAAGTCCGCCGTGTTTGTATTATTTAGCGGCCGGTCCGTATTGAAGACTTCGAACAGGCGCCCTTGTTTTCCGGGTTATTGAAAAAAGTGCCCCGACATGAATGGGCCATCATGGGTTCTGGTAATGGATTTTTTTCGTTTTTTTAAAAAATATTGGCCTTCCGGCGGATTACGCAAGCGGGCGGACCGGTCCACTGAGCCGCACGGCGGCAGCAATGCGGAAAAACTGGATCAGCGCGCCTTTTCACGGCACTGGGTGTCTTTCCCCGTGATCATTTCCTGGGCCGGTGATTTTGAAAACGAGGACAGCCGGGAAAAAACCGTGCTTCAGGATATATCGGGGGGCGGGGCCCTGTTTGTTTCCAAAAACCCCGGGAACTATTATCCCGGCCAGTTGCTGAAGATTGCCATTATGCTCGACGGGACCCATGATGTGAAGGCGCGGATTATGACCGAGGCGACCGTTATACGGATTCGCCATGATATTAAACCGGATGCGCATTCCCCTGATCCGAAAACAGCCAGGATTGCCGTTCAGTTTGACTGGTCTTTTGAATTTGAACGGATTGACAACCATGATCGTGGGTCAATTGGATGAAGCCGGGTTTCCGAAAAACCTATAATTCATTTTCAGGAAAAATTCTCGTGGCACTGGGGCTGATGGCCCTTCTGCCCTATCTGCTGGTGATTTACCTTTTTTTCCATGAACGCATCACACCCTCTGAAACCGTTTACCTGTTTTCCTTTCTATCGCTTTTTTCAATCTTTACCGGTTTTGCACTGCTGCGCAGATCCGCCGGCCAGATTGAGTTGCTGTGCGAGGAGATCCGCAGGATAGAATCCGGTGAAAAAAAAGAGCCCATCCAGATCCCGGACGATACCGAGATGGCCGAAATTGCCACGCATTTCAACGTGATGGCCAAAAGACTGGACGACATGAAACGCAAAAACCAGGAGCAGGCCACCCAGCTCATGGTGTATGCGCGGGACCTGTCGCTTTCCTACCAGCGGACCAAGCGGGAGGAGGATCTCAGAAACCGGATCAGCCGTTACGTGGGAAACAACCTGGTGGAAAAGCTCATCGACCTGAAAGACGGCGTTTTCCTTGAAACCGAAAGAAACACCGTAACCGTGCTGTTTGCCGATATCCGTTCCTTTACGGCTCTTGCCGAGCGGATGGTGGCCGAGGAAGTTGTCTTCATGCTCAACGAGTATTTTTCCATCATGGTGGACATTATTTTCAAAAACAACGGTCTGCTGGACAAATTCGTGGGGGACCAGCTTATTGCCGTGTTCGGCCTGGTGGAAGCCGACGGCACCCACCCGGACAACGCCATTCGCGCCGCCTTGGAGATGACCGCTGCAACGCAGAAGCTCGGGCAGGAAAGACAGGAAAAGGGGTTGGAGGTGTTTGATGCCGGCATCGGGATCAACACCGGGGCTGCGATCATCGGCAATATCGGATCAGAGAATCGCATGGACTACACGGTCATCGGGGACTGCGTCAATATTGCCGCCCGCCTGGAGCAGATGGCCAAGGGCGGGGAAATCATCGTGGGGGAGATGACCTACCTCCAGCATACGGGCAACTTTCATTTTGAAAGCCGCGGCGAGGTTTACGTGAAAAACAAGCTGGAGCCCGTCATCTGTTACAACGTGCTGGGGTATGCAAAGGACAATGTGGCGGAAGTGCATGGGAATCGAACCCACCCGGGACGGTTTTAACGCCCCACACCGGATTTGAAGTCCGGGAGCCCCACCAGTGAGCTGCGCACTTCCGTTTCACACCGGTTGGAAAAAATAACGTTTATTTTATAACAGGTCAAGCTTTTTAGGGGAAATGCCCAAATGATCAATGAATACAGGCTCAGGGACCTTTTTGAGCGCCTGGTGCGCATAGACAGCGTGTCCCGGCGGGAAGGCGCCGTATCCCGCGAGATCCGCACCCTTCTGGAAGCAATGGGGGCGGATATCTACATCGATGACAGCGGCCGCCATACCGGAAGCGAAACCGGCAACCTCATTGCCAAGTTCAAGGGGAACCGCGATGCGCCCCCCCTTTTTCTCAACGCCCACATGGATACGGTCGAACCCGGGGAGGGCATAACGCCTGAATTCAAAAACGGCGTTTTCACGAGCGACGGCACCACCATATTGGGGGCGGACGACAAGAGCGCAATCGCCATCATCATTGAAGCCATGCGGGTGGTCCGCGAAAACAACCTGCCCCACGGCCCCATCGAGGTGGTCCTGACCACGTGCGAGGAAATCGGCCTGCTGGGGGCGAAATTCCTTGATCGCTCGCTCCTGGACGCCGCATACGGCTACGCGCTGGACACGTTCGACACCGCGTCCATCATTACCCGGGCGCCCGCGGCCAATCATTTCCAGTTCACGGTGCACGGCCGGTCCGCCCATGCCGGGGCCGAGCCGGAAAAAGGGATCAACGCCATATCCATTGCCGCAAGGGCTATCGCCGGGCTGACACTGGGCCGGATCGATTCAGAAACCACCTGCAACATCGGTTTTATCGAATGCGCCGGGGCCACGAACATCGTTCCGGAAGCGGTGTGCGTCAAGGGCGAAGCCAGAAGCCACGACGCGTCAAAGCTCGATCAGGTGACCGGCGGCATCGTGTCCGCTTTTGAGCGGGCAATCAGGGACTGCCCGGAAAAAGACGATATCGCCGGCCTGCCCCGGCTGGAATCGGTGATTGAAAACCAGTTTCCCAACACGTTTATCCCCGAGGAGCACCCGGTGGTGGTGGTCGCGAAGAAGGCCGCGCAGAACCTGGGCCGTGAACTGGTTTCCAAAAAAACCGGGGGCGGCTCGGACGCCAATATCTTTTTTTCAAAAAACATCGTCACCGGCGTTATCGGCACGGGCATGCGCGATGCCCACACGGTGCGCGAAAATATCAGCCTGGCGGACATGGTGAAGACCGTCGCCCTTCTGGTCGAAATTATGGGCGTCCATGCCGGGCAGGAAGATGAAATGACCTCATGATTGCTTATTTTGACTGTTTTTCCGGAATCAGCGGGGATATGGCCCTGGGCGCGCTGGTGGATTTAGGCATATCCGCCGAATGGCTGGAGGACCACCTGAAGACGGCCCTGGGGATAACCGGCTTTGAAATACACGCCCAAACGGTGCAGCGGGGGGGGGTCAGCGGGAAGAAGGTCGACGTTGTTGTCTCCGATACGGAGCCCCGCGATTACGCCCGCATCCGCACCATAATCGAAAACAGCACCCTTTCCGGGCAGGCGGTCCAAAACAGCCTTGCCATGTTTAAAAAAATTGCCGAAGCCGAAGCCGCCATCCACGGGTGCCCTTTAGACGCAGTGCACTTTCACGAGCTGGGCGGCGTGGATGCCATCGTGGACATGGTCGGCACGGCTGTATGCATCGAGAAACTGGGGATAGAAACGGTGGTTTCATCCAGAATCGCCCTGGGGTCCGGCATGGTTGAATGCGCCCACGGCCGGCTTCCGGTTCCGGCGCCGGCAACGCTGTCCATTCTTTCAGGCATACCCGTCTACGGCACCGGCATCGGCTGTGAACTGGTGACGCCAACGGGTGCGGCCATTATCGCGGTGCTTGCCTCGGCCTTCGAGCCGGTGCCCGACATGGTGATCGAAAACACGGGCTACGGCGCAGGCGGCCGCGATCTGCCGCAGCAG
>SLGU01000204.1 GCA_007136525.1 Desulfobacteraceae bacterium
CGTGGGTGCCGTTAAATGATATAATTAGCGTCCGCGCGGATTCTGTCAATCGGAAAATCGGTTGCCCGTGCAACGGGCTGAAAACCAATTCCGGTGACGCCGGAGCAGTTTGACCCGGCAAAAACATAACAAACAGATGGTGAGTGATGCAGCCGTTATTGTCGATCGCATATTTTGTAACGCCCCACGGGTTCGGGCATGCTGCCAGGGCTTCGGCGGTGATGAATGCCATTTACGCCCGATGGCCGTTTGTACATTTTGAAATCTTTTCCCTTGTGCCGGAATGGTTTTTCAGCAGATCGCTCAAGGCGTCGTATACCTGGCATTCGGAGCAGACAGACGTGGGGCTGTGCCATACGTCCCCCTTTCATTTTGACCTGGGCCGGACCATCGATGCCCTGGACGCATTTCTGCCCTTTGACGAAAAGCGCCTGGAAGCGCTTGCAAAAAAAATTGATGCGGCCCGATGCCACCTGGTCATCAGCGACATTTCGCCGCTTGGGATCGCCGTGGCAAAACATGCGGGGGCCTGTTCCGTACTGGTTGAGAATTTCACGTGGGATTGGATCTATGCGCCCTATGCGCTAGCGTACCCAGGGTTTAACAGGCATATTGACATGCTTGAAAGCTGCTTTTCAGATGCCGGCCTCCGGATACAGGCCGCACCTGTTTGCAGCCCCCCGACAGGCAATGGCCGCCGGGAGGCCATTTGTACCCCCCCGATTGCGCGGGAACCCACCGCCGATCCCCGGAATACGCGAGAAAAACTGGGTATCGGCCCGCAGGATAAGATGGTGTTGATCACCATGGGCGGCTTTGCCGGAGGGATGGCGTTTTCTGATTCACTTGCGGGCATGGACGGCAATATCTGTTTTGTGGTGCCGGGAACAACGAAAAATTTGCCGGCCGGCGGTGAAAGGCGAAACAACGTTGTTTTTCTTCCGCAAAACGCCGCATTTTATCATCCGGACCTGGTTTTGGCAGCGGATGCGGTGGTCGGAAAAAACGGCTACAGCACCCTGGCCGAGGTCTGCCGCGCGGGTGTGCCCTATGGGTTCATCAGCCGCCCGGATTTCAGGGAGTCCCCGGTTCTGGCATCCTGGGTCCGCAGGCACATGGCCGGCATCGAGTTTACGGAAGCCGATTTTGCCGGCGGGGCCTGGCTGAAGCGCCTTGATGAACTGCTACACCTGCCGGTGGGGGAACAATGCGCGCCCAATGGTGCGGATGCGGCGGCCATGCATATCTGCAATTTTCTGGCATGCGAAAAGGAAATCCTGGAGGTGGTTGACGTCCAGGGGTGCGTTGTGGGCGCGGCCCCCAGAAATTGCGTTCACGGCGACAACCGGCTGCTTCACCAGGTGGTGCACGTACTGGTCCGGGACAAAGATGGCCGGCTGCTCCTCCAGAAGCGGTCATTGAACAAGCGCGTTGCGCCGGGGCGGTGGGATACGTCCGTGGGCGGGCACGTGGACTGCGGCGAGTCCATCGAGGCGGCCATGTACCGGGAAATGGCGGAAGAGCTGGGCATCCGCCCGAAAGCCCTTTCCTTTGCCTATCAATACATTCATTCCAACGACTTCGAGTCGGAGTTGGTGTTTACCTATACCTGCACCTACGATGGCAGCATTGCGTTCAACCCGGAGGAAATCGACGCCGTAAAATTCTGGGATATGAATGAAATCAAAAATTCCCTGGGAAAAGGGGTTTTAAGTGATAACTTTGAAGACGAATTCAGGCGATACCAGAAATGGCTGAAAGCGGATCAAGGCGGTTAAACCGGGGCCATCCGGTATCCCGGCGGCTGCCTGGAAAGCGCGTTCCAGGGTAAAAGCCGCATGGCCCGGTTCAAACCGCCTGTTCCGTAAATTCGCCGGAAAACCCTCTTTTAGAGGCCTTTGGCCTTGATCGCCTTGTAAATGCAGATTGCAGCCCCGCCCCAGGTGACCCCGAGGCCGAAGATCATCATGATAATTGCGCCAGTCGTCATATTCGTGTCCCTTTTTTGGGTTTAATATAAATCAATTATTCCGCTTCCGGCCAGTTGCTCTTTACGGCCTGCATGGCGAAGCTCAGCAGGACGATGCCCACGACAACGGACCAGCCAAACATCAGCAGCGCACCGCTGGGATAGCCTTCATAGCTGACCCGAAGATCCCCGACCAGGTTTGCGATTGCCATGTAGCCAAGGACAATCGGCGTGATGATCTTGAGGCAGAAATTCCACCAGGAACCGATGGCGAAATCAGACTGGGCATTGGCATGCTGGCGCACGCTGTCCAGGTTGAAGAACCAGGACAGCAGGATGACCTGGACCAGGCCGGCGAGCACGATGCCGAAATTATTGATGAAGTGGTCAACGATATCCAGGACGAACAGGCCGCCGTTGGTCACGAAGATCAGGCTCAGCAGAAAGCCCACGATGCAAAGGATGCTGACGGTGGCTTTTCTCGGCCAGCTGAACTTGTCCATTACTGCGGAGACGCAAGCCTCGGAGATGGAAATCATGGAACTCATTCCCGCAAATACCAGGCACACGAAGAACAGGAACCCGAAGAATTTTGCAGCGGGCAAAAGATTTATGGCCTCGGGGATGGTGACAAAGGCGAGCCCGACGCCCGCGCCGACCACCTCCTGGAGCGGAACGCCCTGTTGGTTGGCCATGTAGCCCAGCACGCCAAAGACCATGATGCCGGCCAGCATGCTGAAACCGCAGTTGATGAACGCGGTCATCATGCCGTTGCTGTTGATATCGGATTTTTCAGGCAGGTAGCTGGAATAGGTGATCATAATGGCAAAGCAGATGCTGAGGGTAAAAAAGATCTGCCCGTATGCCGCCGTCCATACCTTGTAATCCAGAATAGCGCTGAAATCCGGCCTGAACAGCCAGTTGATCCCTTCTGCCGCACCTTCCAGGGTCACAGCGCGGACCAGCATCACCAGCAGCAGAAAGAAAAGCAAAGGCATGAAAATCTTGTTGGCGACTTCGATGCCGCGCTTGACCCCGCTGAACAATACCACCCATACCACCAGCCACATGAAGATCGTTGCCAGGAAG
>SLGU01000120.1 GCA_007136525.1 Desulfobacteraceae bacterium
AGATCAAGAAGTTCCTGGTGTTCGTGGAGATGGACCGCTGCACCGCCGATGCCGTCGCCCATGTCACCGGCGTCAAGCTCGGCCGGAGAAGCCTGAAGTTCATGGACTACGGCATCATGGCAGCCACGTTCAAGAACCTTGAGACCGGAAAAGCCTTCCGGGTCATTTCCACGGAGGAATCGCGGGACCTGGCGGACGTGTATGCCCCGGAGATCGAGGGGAAAGGGGCGCGGCAGATCGCTGCGTACAAGCGGATGCCCGACAGCGTGCTTTTCCGGGTGCAGAAAGTGAACGTGCACTTAACCGAGTTCGACCTTCCCGGGCCCACCCGGCGGAAAGTGACATGCTGCCGCTGCGGCCAGGTGATCCGGGACAACCGGGAGGTGGAAATAGACGGCCGGCCGGTGTGCCGCCCGTGTACACGGCAGTCCTATTTTTCCCATGGCGTGGAAGTGAGCTGGCCGGACATGAACTGGACCCCGGTACCATCCGACCGGGTTAAGGAGGATATCACGTGCTGAAGAAAATACCACTGGAAAAGGCCGTGGGGACAGAACTGGCCCACGACATCACCGAGATCAGCGCCGGCGGGTTCAAGGGGCCTGCCTTTAAAAAGGGGCACAAGGTCTGCGACGAGGACCTGTGCCACCTGCAGAAGCTGGGCAAGAACCACCTGTACCTCATCGACCTGGAGGAAGATGAAATCCACGAGAACGATGCGGCCGCCATTCTCGCGGAGGGCCTTGCGGGAAAAGGGGTCGTCTTCGAAAACACCGTGTCTGAGGGGCGGATCAACCTGCGTGCGGCCCATGACGGGCTGCTGACGGTGAACACGGCATCGCTTGCGGCGTTCAACATGGTGGACGAGGTCATGTGCGCCACGCTGCACAGCCATACCCTGGTCCGGCAGGGGGACCTGGTGGGCGCGACCCGCGCCATCCCCCTGGTCATGAAGCGGGCGCCGGTTGAGCGCGCCGGCCGGATCGCGGAGCAGGAGGGCGGGGTGCTGTCCGTAACGCCGCTGAGATCCTGCAAGGCCGGCCTGGTCATTACCGGAAACGAGGTGTACCACGGCATTATCAAGGACCGTTTTGCGCCGATCCTGACGGGGAAAATCGAGGATCTGGGGTCCCGGGTCGGGGGTGTCACGTATGTTCCCGACGATACGGCGCAGATCAGCGGGGCGATACTGTCCCATATTGAAAACGGGTGCGACCTGGTGCTGCTCAGCGGCGGCATGAGCGTCGACCCCGACGACGTGACCCGAATGGGCATCGCCCAGGCCGGGGCCGACGTGATGCACTATGGCGCATCCGTGCTGCCCGGGGCCATGTTCCTGGTGGCATGGTTCGGGGACATCCCGCTGATAGGCGTTCCCGGGTGCGCACTGCATCACCGGGTGACGGTGCTCGACCTGGTTCTCCCCCGGATCCTGGCGGGGCAGAAAATCGCCAAAAAAGACCTCGCCCTGTTGGGGCACGGCGGCCTTTGCCGCAATTGCAAGGTGTGCGGTTACCCGGATTGCGCATTCGGAAAATAGGGATGGCCAGGCAAAAAGCCCTTGGGCGGAAACCGCGTCTTTCGCCCGGGTCGCAAGCCAACCCCCCCCACAGGACAGCCTCCCACTCTGTCTCTGGCGTTTGGACATTTTTCGCCTTTGCCGGTGGCACCGGCCATCCCCGGAGGGGATACATAATATAGCCGGTGGTTTCAACCACCGGTAATAAATGATGCGATAAAACCAGAGTCCTGAAGGGACGACACATATTGAATGTCGTCCCTTCAGGACTCTGGATTTTTTAATGCCATGCCATACCGGTGGTTAAAACCACCGGCTATAATATGTATCCCCTCCGGGGATTAAACCAATTCAAATATCCAAACGCCATACCGGTGGTTGAAACCACCGGCTATATTCCATATCCCCTCCGGGGATTAAACGCAAACGTATTCAAATATCCAACCCCCCCCAGGCCAGCCTCCCGCCCTGTCTCCGGTGTTTGGACATTTTTTGCCTTTGCCGGTGACATGTTCCGCATCGGTCATCCCCGGAGGGGATAACCGGTTTCAACTGCCGCGGCTGCCGGCAGGGTGGTGAAATGAACCGTCAGGTCCGCTTCGTCCGGGGCCGGGGCCTCCAACTTGTCCCTGAAATCCGCCATGACGTCCTCAGGGACCCCGTCTTTTCTCTGCTTGTTTCTCTTGATGCATTCTTCGAAGGGGATGTCGAAATAGACGATCTGCGTGCGGTAGCCGTGCTTTTTCGCCAGCTCGACCAGGGGCTTGCGGTGTTCCTTGAGGATGCTGGTGTTGTGAACGACGATGCTTTTGTTTTCCTTCATGGCCGCCGTGATGACGGCTTCCTCGCAGGCGAGCAGGGCGTCGATGCCGCCGGGCCCGCCCTGGGCCAGCCTGTCCCCCCAGAGGGTTTCCCGGCAGTCGTCAAGGGATACGGCCACGTCAAACCCGGCGCTTCCGGCAAAGGTGGTCTTCCCGGATGCCGGGAGCCCCACCGTGATGGTCAGCACCCTGCCGCGCGTGGTGAAACCGGAGGGGGAGGGGGATATCATCGCGTTGGTCATGAAAATGCAGTTGTTTTACCCGGAAATTCGGCCGGCTGTTTCATGGGCAAACGGTTCACGGGTTGTGGCTTACATTGGCGGCCCGCATGGTAAAAGCCCCGAAAAGCCCGGGGCAAAACCGTTATATCCGGTTTGAAAAGAGGTAGGTGTAGATGTCTGAAATGTACACCACGCCGACCGGTTTGCCGTCTTCCAGGATGGGAAGCCGCCTGTACTTGTTTTTAACCATTCGGTCCAGAACGACCATTACGTGCTCGTCAGTTTTTGCGCTCACAAGCTCATGGCTCATGATCTGTTCGACCTTCTTGGATTTGAGGTCCGAGATGAATTTTTCCAGGTAGCCGTCCCAGTCAAAACCGATTTCATCGCCATTGACGCCGTAATTCAAAAATGACGGGCGCAAATGATACAGGATGTCAAACATGGTGATGACGCCCGTCAGTTTCCGGAAATCATCAATGACA
>SLGU01000110.1 GCA_007136525.1 Desulfobacteraceae bacterium
CGGGCGCGGACGGGGTGCTGGTGGTCGACCTGCCGCCGGAGGAATCCGAAGAGATGACGTCACGATGGACGGGCGCCCCCCTTCCCCTGATACGACTGGTGGCCCCCACCACACCGGATGACCGGATGCAGCATATTGCAGATGTTTCAGACGGGTTTATCTACATGGTTTCCAAGACAGGGGTGACCGGCAGCGACGGCCTGGACGCGTCCGAATCCGGGGACCAGGTATCACGGTTGAAGCGGATAACCCCACTGCCGGTATGCGTGGGATTCGGCATTTCCACACCGGATGACGTGGCAGCCGTGGCGCGCACCGCAGACGGGGTGGTTATCGGCAGCGCATTTGAGCGGACCATCGAGGAAAACCTCGGCAAACCGGATATTGCAGCGCTTATCGGAAGGCAGACAGCCGAATACAAGGCCGCCACGCGGATGTGACAACCGGTCACATCCGCCAGAAAGGAATGCCTTTCTGTTTCACGCTTTCCGGGTCCAGCATGCACTTGACGTCGATGATGCAGCCGTTTTCCGAAAGCAGCGCCTTAAAATCATCAATCTGCATATTGCGGTAGACGTCATGGGCCACCGCGAGTATGACGGAATCGAGGTTCTGCAATGCGGACATGTCGCAAAGGTTGATGCCATACATTTCTCTTGCGGACACCGGGTCTGCAAGCGGATCGTGAACAAGGGGATCAATGCCGTAATTCTGCAGCTCTTCCACAATATCAATGACGCGGGTGTTCCTTGTATCCGCGCAGTTTTCCTTAAAGGTGAGCCCGAAAACGGCCACCCTGGCGTCCCGGATGTTGATGCCGGCCCCGCACATGCATTTGACGGTTTTTTCCGCGATGAACTTCCCCATGTTGTCGTTGATCCGGCGTCCCGCAAGAATCACCTCGGGATGGTAGCCCAGGGTTTCCGCCTTGTGGGTCAGGTAATAAGGATCCACGCCGATACAGTGGCCGCCGACCAGGCCTGGCCTGAAGGGCAGGAAGTTCCACTTCGAGCCGGCCGCGGCGAGCACGTTCTGGGTGTCGATGCCCATTTTGTCGAATATGAGCGCAAGCTCGTTCATCAACGCAATGTTGAGGTCCCGCTGGGTGTTTTCGATAACCTTGGCGGCCTCAGCTTCTTTGATGGTAGCGGTCCGGAACACCCCGGCATCAACAATCGCCTCGTATAGCCGGGCAACTTTTTCAAGGGTCTCCGGGGTATCCCCGGCCACCACCTTGACGATGGTCCGGAGCGTATGGGCCTTGTCCCCGGGGTTGATGCGCTCGGGAGAGTATCCCACGTTGAAATCCTTCTTCCAGGTGAACCCTGAATGCGCCTCCAGGATCGGAACGCAGATCTCTTCGGTCAGGCCCGGATAGACCGTGGATTCGAATATGACAATGGCCCCTTTTTTCATGATCCGCCCCGCTGTTTCGGTGGCTCCGGTGAGCGGGCCGAGTTCAGGCTGCCGGGCAATGTCAATGGGGGTAGGCGTTGCAACGATGATGAAATCAGCCTCGGAAATGCGATCCGGTCTGGCAACGAAGGTGAGTTTTTTCGCTGATTTCAGCTCATCAGCCGTCAGCTCCCCCATGGGGTCTTCACACCGCCTGAAAGCGTCGATGAGTTCCTGCTTGATATCAAAACCGATGGTGGCAAAATGGCGGCCGAAGGCTACTGCCAGTGGTAGTCCGACATAGCCGAGGCCGATTACGGCAATTGTGGGATTGTTCATTATATATACCCCCTGTTGCTAAGAAAAAGCATAATCTCCTGGGCTGCTTCTGCAGGCGCCATGTGGGTCGTGTCGATGCTCAGCTCCGGGTTGGAAGGGACCTCGTAGGGATCGTCCACGCCGGTGAACCCGGTGATAAGACCTGCGCGAGCCTTGGCATACATGCCTTTTCGGTCCCGCTTTTCGCATTCCTCGATGGGGGTTGCAACATGGACCTCGACGAACCCGCCGTAAGCCTCGATGGTGCTGCGGATTTCTCGGCGCGTGTGCTCGTAGGGCGCGATGGGAGCGCATATGGCAACACCCCGGTTCTTGGTGATCTCGCTGGCTACGAAGCCGATGCGAAGCACGTTGATGTCCCGGTGCTCCCGGGAAAAGGAAAGCTCCGAGGACAGGTTGCGGCGAACGATGTCGCCGTCGAGCAGGGTCACCGGACGGTCTCCGATTTCAAGGAATTTCGAGAAGAGCACCTGGGCGATGGTCGATTTACCGGCGCCTGAAAGGCCCGTGAGAAAGACGGTGAATCCTTGCATCCCCGGCGGCGGATAGGCTTTTTGCAATTCCTCCGTCACCTCGGGGAATACCGCCCAATCGGGTATGTTTTTCCCCTCCCGGATGCGCTTCCGGATATCGGAGCCCGAAAGGGATATGGTCTGGGTACCGTCAGGCGCCTGGTCCCGGCTGCGGTATTCGTCCTCAAAAGGCAGGTAAACCATTTCCTCGAATGGAATGATTTCGATGCCGATCTCACCGGCATTTTCGGCTGCCAGCGACTTGGCCAGGGCGACAGGATAGAAGGGATTGCCGTTGCTGTCATGCCCTGGTGAGGCGTGGTCGTGGCCGACAATGAAATGGGTGCAGCCGTAATTTTTCGCAATAATGGCGTCAAAGAGCGCGTCTCTCGGGCCGGCCAGGCGAACGGCCAGCGGCAGGAGCGTCAGCAGGCTCGAATCAGGCGGGTAATGCCGTGCCACCTTGCGGTTGCACCGAACCCGGATAAAATGGTCAAAGTCGTCCCGCTTGGTCATTCCCACCACCGACATGAGCAGCAGGTTTGCTTTTGCCAGGCGCATGGCCTTGATGGTCATCTCGAACTGCGGCCGGTATATGGGGTTCCGGGTCTGGAAGCCCACCACCCGCTGCCACTCCAGTTTTCGGTAGTTTGCGCGGACTTCGTCCGGCTGCAGGCGGATCTGCTTGAAGTCGAAGTGAATGGGAAGGTTGACCACCTCGATGGGGCCGCCGATGTAATAGTCGCCGGATTTCTTGTAAAGGTAGTGCGCTCCCGGATGGGACAAATCCCGGGTGC
>SLGU01000127.1 GCA_007136525.1 Desulfobacteraceae bacterium
CGCATACCGGGCGGGACTGCCAGGATCACAGGAAATTTCAGCATTCCGGAAGCCCGTGACCTGGCCATCGTGCTGCGGGCGGGCGCGCTGCCTGCACCCGTTGAAATTGTCGAGGAAAGGACCGTGGGGCCTTCCCTGGGCCAGGATTCAATCCGGCAGGGGTTGATGTCAATGATCGTGGGCGGTGTGCTGGTCCTCGTCTTCATGGTTATTTATTACCATGTTGCCGGTTTGGTCGCCAATTTTGCGCTCCTTTTGAATATTGTGCTGATCGCCGCAGGCCTTGCCGCGTTTCAGGCGACACTGACCCTGCCCGGCATTGCCGGTATTATCCTGACCATCGGCATCGCCGTGGATGCCAACGTTATTATTTTCGAGCGCATACGTGAAGAGCTGCGACTCGGCAAGCGGGTTGCCGCGGCGATAACAGCCGGTTTCAACCGCGCAACCCTGACAATCATGGATGCCAACGTTACGACGCTGATTGCGGCGATCGTGCTGTTCCAGTTCGGCACCGGCCCGGTGCGCGGATTTGCGGTCACATTGAGCCTGGGGGTCCTGGCCAGCATGTTCACGGCGCTTGTGGTCTGCCGCCAGGTGCTGGATTTGCTCTACGTCTCCCGTCGTATGAAAACCATAAGCATATAAGGACCATGGCGGATGGAGTTAATTAAACCAGGGATCAATATCGACTTTATCGGAAAACGGAAAATCGGTTTCATCTTATCCTTTGTACTGATTGCGGCCAGTATTATTACGCTGGCCGTCAACCGGGGGCCCAATTATGGGATCGATTTTGCCGGCGGCACCATTATACAGGTGCGTTTTGATGCCCACGTGGAAATCAACGATGTTCGATCGGGGCTGGATGCAACCGGCCTTGCAGGGGTATCGCTTCAGACCTATGGCGCCGAATATCAGAACGAATTTCTCGTGAGAACCCAGGAGGGCCTTGCAACAGGGGAAGAATTTGCAAAAGTGCTGACATCCCGGCTGGCCGAAGCCACCGGCGCCCCGGCTGAAATCCGCCGGATCGAGATGGTCGGACCCCAGGTGGGCGAAACGCTCCGGGAAGGGGCCCTTTTCGCCATGTTCTACGCGCTCCTGTTTATAACGATATATATTTCCGGCCGGTTTGAGATGAAATGGATGGTTTCGGGCGTGACGGCCGGCGTGCTCATCGGTGGGGTCGTATTCCTGTCCCGCCTCCAGATGAGTATTCCCCTTTTGATCCTTGCAGCCATTATCATCACCCTTGTGTTGTTCTGGCAGCTGCGCCTCAGGTACGCCATGGGTGCTGTTGTTGCGCTTCTGCATGATGTGATGGTGACGGTCGGCATTTTCACCCTTCTGGGCAAGGAGTTTTCCCTTCCTGTTGTGGCGGCGCTTCTGACGATCATCGGTTATTCCCTTAACGACACCATTGTCGTTTTCGACCGCATCCGTGAGAACCTGAGGCTTTACAGTACGCGGGTCCTTGAGAAGAATATCAACAACAGCATCAATGAAACACTGAACCGGACGGTTCTCACATCGACGACAACGTTGATGGTCCTGTTGTCGCTCTTTTTCCTGGGCGGAGATATTATTCGTGATTTTGCATTTGCCCTCATCATCGGCGTTCTTGTGGGGACCTATTCGTCCATTTTTGTGGCAAGCCCCATGCTGCTTCTGCTCAAGGAAACCATGCCGCCGGCGGGTGAAGACGGATATGAGCCGTTGGAAACCGAAACAGGTGCAGCAGTCGCCCCATAAACAGTCCCCCGGTTGGCGGACGCCTTGCTTTTGTTATGCCATAAATGAATCAACCTGCCGATATCAATCATCTGCTTTTCTGGATTGCGCTGAGGAAAGTACCCGGCATCGGAAACCTGACATTCAAGCGGTTGGTGGACCGGTTCGGCGACCCTCAAAGGATCTGCGGCGCTGATGCGGATGCACTCCTTTCCGTTGAGGGCATGAATCCAGGAATGGTAAAAAAGATCCATGCCACCCTCGGGGCGGGCAGGTTCCCCGACAGCGTCAAAAGGGAATGCGACATGGTGATAAGGCGGGGATACCGCTTTGTCACGCTTCTGGATGCCTTATATCCGGATCTGCTCAAGGAAATCCATGATCCGCCGCCATACCTGTATGCCCATGGCCGTTGTTTTGATTTTTCTCCGGCTGTCGCGGTTGTGGGTTCCCGGAATCCCACCCGGTACGGATTTTCAATGGCAAGGCGCCTGGGTGCCGATCTTGCGGCAAGGGGTTTCCGGGTCGTCAGCGGCATGGCGGCCGGCATCGATACGGCCGCCCACCAGGGGGCCTTGTCTGAAGGCGGCAAAACCGCTGCTGTTCTGGGGAGCGGACTTGCGGTGATATATCCTCCGGAAAACCGAAAGCTGTATCATGACATCGTCGCCACTGGGGTAGTCCTGTCAGAGCTGCCCGTCCTGGAGCCCCCCAATGCATACAATTTTCCTGCCAGAAACCGGATTATTTCCGGAATGACCCTTGGTACGGTCGTAGTGGAGGCGGCAAGAAAAAGCGGATCATTGATCACGGCAAGGCTTGCCGGCGAGCAGGGCAGAGATGTTTTTGCGGTTCCGGGAAGTATCACCTCCTGCAAAAGCGCCGGCGCGCACAGCCTGCTCAAGCAGGGCGCCAAGCTCGTGGAAAGGGTCGACGATATCATCGAGGAATTCATTCACCTGGCCGGCAGGCTCAGCGCCCGGACGGCTTTCATGCAGGAAGAATCTTCTACGGATAATCGTGCGAATACGTCAATGAATTTGAACCGGGATTTGACACGGGATGAATCGGATGTATATTGCAGGCTTGAACCGTATCCGGTCCATATTGACGATTTGGCACAGCAGACCGGAATGAATACGGTCGATGTGCTGGTGATTTTATTGAAACTGGAACTGATGGGCCTGGTCATCCAAACGCCCGGAAAATTTTTTATGTCAAGCGGAGAGATATAGTGGCAAAACCGCTCGTTGTCGTCGAGTCCCCGACAAAGGTCAAAACCATCAAAAAATACCTGGGAGACCGGTA
>SLGU01000111.1 GCA_007136525.1 Desulfobacteraceae bacterium
CCTGGCCGCGCGCAAAAAGCGGTATTACCCAGCCTTCGGGGTCTTCCATTCGCCCGTACTGGATGCCGGTTATGGTGTCGAAAAACTTTTTCGCCCACATGCCCACTGAACCGTCTCCAATTGACACGACCGTATCCTTGTACTTGATTTCACCGACCGGGGAAATGACTGCAGCGGTTCCCGAGCCGAAGCACTCCTGCAATTTCCCGGCCGCATGGGCTTCTATAACTTCATCGATGGAAATGCGCCGCTGGGTAACGGGGTTGCCCCACCGGGCGGCCAACCGGATCACGGTGTCCCGGGTTATGCCCGCCAGTATGCTGCCGGTAAGTGCCGGGGTAATGATTTCATCGTCGATGACGAAGAAGATGTTCATGGAGCCGACCTCCTCGATATACCGGCGCTCCACGCCGTCCAGCCAAAGCACCTGGGTGTACCCTTTACGTTGGGCTTCCTCGCTGGCGCACAGGCTGGCGGCATAATTGCCCGCGGTTTTCACGTCCCCGACACCACCGGGAACGGCCCGGACGTATTTTTCCGTCACCCAGATCTTGACGGGGTCGAACCCTTCCTTGTAGTACGGGCCGACCGGCGAAAGAATGATGAAAAACCGGTATTGATAGGACGCCCTCACCCCCAGGTAAGGGTCCATGGCGATAATGGTCGGCCGGATATACAAAGACGTGCCGGGCGCAAAGGGCACCCAGCGTTTTTCAACCGCCAGAAGGTGCTTTAAGGCTTCCAGGGCAAAGGCTTCATCCAGTTTCGGGATGCACATTTTTTCAGCGGACCGGTTGAACCGCCGGAAATTCTCCTCCGGCCGGAACAGGTTGACGGCGCCGGAATCGGTTTTAAACGCTTTCAGCCCCTCGAAAATGGATTGCCCGTAGTGAAGCACCATGGTCGACGGCTCCATGGTAATGGGGCCGTAGGGCTCGATTCTTGGCTTGTGCCAGCCCTTCTCAGCCGTATAATCCATGTTGAACATGTGGTCGGTAAAAACGGTCCCGAAGCTCAGCCAGTTTCCATCCGGCAACGCCTTTAAAAACTCCGATCGGGTTATAATGATATCCATTTTTTTTTCACGCTCCCCATTTCCGTCAACCATTGTACCCAAAGCATCCGTGTGCCGGATACCACTAAAAATACAATATATTCGGCCGGTTCTGCTCAATGCCGTTCTGTATATCGAACATAAAAGATATCAAGAAAAATAACATAATGTCCACCTGAAAACCAGAACTTTACGTAATACTCAGGAAGATGGGTGCCGAAAGGCTGATCCGGGCATTGCATTTCACGCTTGCAGCTTTGCCCGAGGGGGTGCTAATCAATAAAACCATGGAAACAATTATCGCGCCTTACGGAAAAAGGCTATACGACAGGCGGCTGGTCCCGGCCGGCGAGGCAATCTTCGGCATTGCCGGGGAAAAGCGCCGGTGGAGCCGGAAAAGCGGAAAAATTCCGGTATTGTCCAGGCTTCTGGATCTTATCCCTGCACCATCACTTCTTTTTGCCCGCCCTGCCGAGCCATACAACACCATTGTCAATTACCTGGCTGCGACTGCATCGGGCGCCGTATGCCCGGATGATTCCGAAACCCGGGCATTCCTGGTGGACCTGCCGGTAATCGACCGCTTTTCAGCCGATGCCATGGCCGGACCGCTTGTCAAGCGAAAGTGCCTGATCATTCGCGACCACGGCATATTGACCGTCGGTCAGGGCGGACCGTCAGCGGCCTACGTCAACTTTGCAGCCGCCTGCTTCGCCTGTTTTATCAAGTTTTTCAGCGATTTCCTGAAAGACAGCCAAGCCGGCCGGCTGACGACCCCGCAAAAAAACGCCTTTGATGATGCTGTGCAAAATCTACCGCCTGCCCCGGCATTTGAAGGCGGGCTTGCCACCGGCCCTTTTAAAACCCCGGAAACAGTGCAGGCCGCCATGGTAGAGGCCGGTGCACGGATTGTTTCACTGGGGCTCGTGGACGCCTGCTTCGGCAACCTGTCGTACCGCGTCAGCAATGCCCTTTTTATCAGCAAAAGCGGCAGCTTTCTGGATGGCCTGGAAGGCGATATCGCCCGGTGCACCATGGAAGACCCCGTGTGCGCCGACCAGAACCCCTCTTCCGAGTACCCCGCCCACCTGGAGATCTATCGCAGCACGGATGCCGGGGCAATCCTGCACGGCCATCCTCTGTTTTCCGTGATCATGTCCATGGATTGCCCCGTGGAATGCGATCACAGGGGGGATTGCCACCGGCGGTGTCCCTATGAACGATATGTCAGCAACGCCCCTGTTGTTTCGGGCGAAACCGGCGGCGGCCCTTTCGGGCTTTACACAACGGTTCCGGCGGTGATAAAAGAAAAAAAAACGGCCATTGTTTATGGCCACGGCGTTTTCACGGCGGCAGAAACAGACTTCAACAAAGCCCTCGCCCGCATGACAGGCGTTGAACAGCGGTGCCGCGAGGCCTATTTTCAGCGATTGAAGCACATATAGCCGGACAGATAGATATTCCGCCTGCCGCCGGGCTGTCACAACCGGCCGACAAATCCATACAGGGACCATTTGACAGATGAATCAAAAAGATTTCAAAAACCTGCAATCGACCTGGGACAAACTGGGCAATATCGACCCGTTGTGGGCGATTCTCAGCGAACCTTCAAAAGAAAACGGGGGCTGGGAAATCGATGATTTTTTCCAGACAGGTCAGGATTTCCTGAAAATTCTGCAAAACCACCTCCTGGAAGTCGACCATGCCGTCACATATGGCCGATGCCTTGATTTCGGCTGCGGCATCGGACGGATCAGCCGTGCGCTCAGCACCCTGTTCAATGAGGTGCACGGCGTGGACGTGGCCGCTTCAATGATCAATGAAGCAAAAAAACAGCACCAGGGTTATGACAACATCACATTTCACGTGAATAAAAAAAATGACCTCACGCTGTTTCCGGACGCTTGCTTTGATTTTATTCTCAGCATCATCGTTCTCCAGCACATTCCCCCGGCCATCACCCGCAACTATATAAAA
>SLGU01000104.1 GCA_007136525.1 Desulfobacteraceae bacterium
ACGGCTTTGTACGAGGCCATCAAATATATATGGTTTTCAGGCATCATATGCCGGGTATGAACTTGCAAGGCCCCTACGGAATTCCATTCTGCCTCCGGGCCGAAGCCTGCACACACCCCAGGGGACAGACTTTCAGTCTGTCTCCCGGGTTAAAGCCGATAACCCTGGGGGCAGCGTTTCAATCCTGTTCTCCTGAGGGGATTGGCATCGACTCGGGAGACAGACTGAAAGTCTGTCCCCTGGGGGTCCTGCAAAATTCGACCTCGACTCCGACCCCGATACCGAAAAGGAAAATAATTGACGAACGTCTTTACCTCAGAAACATTGTACATGCCAGAACCGCGAACATGATACCGGCCACATCGGCGGTCAGCGCAGCGGCAAGGGTGTGCCTGACCCTGCGGACCGAAACCGCCCCGAAATAAACCGCCAGCACGTAAAACGTGGTTTCGGTCGACCCCTGCAGCGTGCTGACGAGATACCCGGTATAGCTGTCCGGGCCGATAAGGGGGTCATTGATGATCGAAGCCAGCACACCGTAGGCGCCCGATCCGGAAAGAGGGCGCAAAAGCGCCATGGGCAGCGCCTCTGCAGGCAGGCCAACCAAAGACGTCCAGCGGCCCAGGGTACCCACCATGGCCCCCAGGGCGCCGCTCGAACGGAACATTCCCACGGCCACCAGTATCGCCACAAGGTAAGGAATGATGCGCACGGCCACCTGGAACCCCTCCTTTGCACCCTCCACAAAAACCTCGTAAACCCGCACGCCCTTTACCAGGCCGAACGCCAGAAAGCCCATGACCAAAGACGGGATGATCCACGGGGCGACGATATCGCCGTAAACGATCATGAGCGGAATCATCGCTGCCAGCATTACCAGCGCCGTCATGGATACCCACCCGGGATAAGCGGAACCGGCATCGTCATATAATTCCTGGGTTTCAATATCCCCGGCAGCACCCTCCTCCCGCCCGCCGATTGCGGGGTCTTCCGGATCATGCCCCGCTGCCGCCGATGATGGCGCCGCTGGATTGGGGCCTGAGAAACGCTGATAGAGCTTGGCCGCCGTGATGCCGACAACGGTGGATCCCATGGTTGCGAAAAGCGTCGTGGGAAGGATGCCTGCCGGGTCTGCGGAGCCGGCCGCGGCCCGCAGCGCGATCACCCCCGTCGGCAGAAGCGTGAGGCTCGACGTGTTGATGGCAAGAAACAGCGCCATGGCGTTGGTGGCGGTCCCCTTTTCCGCATTGAGCCGGTCAAGCTCCTGCATGGCCCGTATGCCGAAAGGCGTGGCCGCATTTCCCAGGCCAAGGGCATTAGCAGACATGTTCAGGATCATGGCCCCCATTGCCGGATGCTCCGGCGGGACATCCGGAAAAAGCCTCACCATCAGGGGCCGGATCAGCCGCGATAAAACCGTCAACAAACCGCCGGCTTCAGCGATTTTCATCAACCCGAGAAACAGGGTCATCACGCCGATAAGACCGATGGCCAGTTCAACGGCCCCGCCGGCAGAATCCACCACGGCCCGGGACAACCCTTCGATGGGGGTCGTCCCGTCAGGCGCAATGTCACCTGTCAACTGGTGAAACGCGGCAAAGGCAAACGCGATTGCAACGATGGCAAAAAAAATGACATTCATGGCATATGCAGTGCCTATTCAAACAGTTTTAGATTTCGCCAGCCGCCCTCGGCATAACTTCTCAACCCGGCCGGACCTCCTTTTCCAGGTACGGCATCCTTTTCTTCATACGCAGGGACGCCTGCCCCGTTCTCCTCCAGCGGCCGGTCCGCATAAGTTACCTCGATGCCGTTTTCGGCAACCGGCCGGACAGCCGCAATGGGGCTGAAAAAAAGGTCGGTTTCCTGCCGCGTCACAACCGGAACCCCGTAATGCCGGTTGATGTATTTCATGGGTTTGCCGGACTGAATCCGCTCCGCCGTAAAAGACACATGACGATCGATACGCGATTGGATGAGCCGGTTTGAAAAGCCGATGACCCCCTCCCTGCCGCCCGCCTCATCCGGGATGATCCCGGCGAAATCCGGTTCAATTTCGAAGCAGACGCTGCTGCGGCCAGCGGCCATGGCCGCAAGGGCTGTCGTCCCGATGCCGGAAAACGGATCGAGCACGGTGTCACCGGTAACGGAATACATGCTGATGAGCCGGTAAGGCAATTCAAATGGGAAGGCCCCGCTGCGATTTCTCACCCGGCTGCCGGAAAGTGCCTGACGCGTGCCTTTCAGATCATACCATATATCAGAATACCACTGATTCCGCTCTTCCCAGAAAATAGCGCTTTCCCGCCGGGCCTGGCGCTGGGCTGCGGTTTCAAAATCCCGCTTGCCGCCTTTTCTGAAAACGAGGATGTATTCATGCTCCAGGGTGACATATGCACCCGCTGGAAGCATGCCCGAACCCATGAACTTGTTGGGCGCATTGGTCTGCTTGCGCCAGAGGATGGCCGGAAGCGGGGTGAGCCCCCTTTTGACCATGGCGCTGATGATGCGGGCATGGTTGGTGAAAAGGCTGAATTCGTCGCCTATTTTGCGCACCGCATCCCCTATATTGATGCAGACAAACCGGCCAGGTTTCACCACCCGGCAGACCTCGTCCCAGACCCTGTCGAGCAGACGGTGCATCCGATCAAAAGCCGCCCATCCGTCCCGGCGGCCGAGCGCTTCAAAAACAGCCTTATCCTGCCGGATAAAGCAGTCATCCCACATTTTGATCATGGGATAGGGGGGAGAGGTGACGACCAGGTCGACGCTGTTATCTTCCAGCGGCGCCATATCCGCTGCATTCCGAATGTGTTTGAAATGGGTGCTGATCACACAGGTTTGCTCCGGACGGTTGACGTTTCCGGCCCGTACGGGCTGTTCAGATGCAGGACACGAACACTGTCCATGCGGCTTTGCGTTCACATGCCGACCGCACGCTTGACAATGGACACAATTTCATCCGGATCGTCGGTCATGTGTATGATATCCAGGTCTTCAGGTGATATCATTTTATTTTCAAGCAGCTG
>SLGU01000098.1 GCA_007136525.1 Desulfobacteraceae bacterium
CATCCGGCAAGGCGTCGCAAGTCCTGTCCGGCATTGAAATAAGCCTTGTTTATTGCTATACATCAAAACAATAACCCCAAAAAAGCCAATACCGCAATGCGATACGAAGGACCCATTTACAGGCCGCCCAGTGAAGCCGGCAGTCTCTTGATCCAGGCAACCGTCGGTTGCCCCCACAACCGGTGCACCTTCTGCATGGTCTATAAAAAAGGTCCGGCTTACCGGGTGCGGCCGGTCGTTGACATCATCGAGGATCTTGAAACGGCAAGAACAACCTGCGGAGACACTGTCCAGACGATTTTTTTTCCGGCAGGCAACACCATTGCCGCGCCCACTGATACGCTTGCCGCGGTCTTTTCGGCCGCAAGGCGGATTTTTCCGGGAGTGAAGCGGTTGACCGTTTACGGCTCCGCTTTTTACATCCTGGAAAAGGGGGAAGACGATCTCCGGCGCCTGGCTGAAGCCGGGTTGACCCGCATCCATGTCGGCCTGGAAAGCGGGCATGAAGGGGTATTGTCGGATATAAAAAAAGGTGTCGGCCGCGAAGGTCAGATCCTTGCGGGCATGCTGCTGAACAAGGCGGGCATCGAAAACAACTCCTACGTGATGCTCGGCATCGGCGGAAAAGACATGAGCCGGGATCATGCCCTTCAAACCGCTGACGCGCTGAATCATATCGCCCCGCATACCGTACGCCTTCGCACCTTTGTGCCCAAGGTGGGCACGCCTCTGCTGAAAAAAGTGAAAAAGGGGCGTTTTGTCATGGCCGGGCCGCATGACGTGCTCATGGAGGCAAAAATACTGCTTGAAAACCTGACCGTGCCCGTACGTCTAAAAAGCGACCACTACACCAATTATGTCAACCTGGAGGGTAATCTTCCCGCGGACAGGGACCGTCTGATCCAGGTGGTTGACGAGGCCCTGGGGTGCGATGAAAGCCGGTTCAGGCCCTTTTTCATCGGCACACAATAAGGGCGTGTGGCAGAACCATGAGGATCGGTTTGGAAGGATGTGCTTAACCCGGTCATCCTGTAAATAGACTGCAAATCCCCCCAGGGGACGGACTTCAGTCCGTCTCCCGGGTCGAAGTAAACCCCCCGGGGTCTGCTTTATCCACCCGGGTCGATCAAAAAATGCCACATTTCCCTTCACTCATGAATTCCGGGAGGTTAAAATGTCAAGCGTGTTGATAAAAAACGCCACGATCGTCGATGGCACAGGGGCCCCGCCGTTTTCCGGGCATGTCCTGATCGACGGTAGCAGCATCGCCGGCATCGCCGGCGCCGACAGCCTTCTGCCTTCCGCGGATGTTGTGGTCGATGCCTCAGGTATGGTCGTGTCGCCGGGTTTTATCGACATGCATTCCCATTCGGACTGGACGCTGCCGCTTCCTGATCATGATATTCCACTGGCATGTCTTGTCGAACAGGGCGTGACAACCATAATCGGGGGCAACTGCGGCTTTTCGCCGGCGCCGTTTACGGAAAAGACCCGCCGAGCGCGCAATGCCGAACAATTCAACCTGCTCAGTGACAGACCCCTGTCCTTTGAATGGCAGACGTTTGGTGAGTATATGGATTTCGTGGCGAAAGCGCGCCCGATCGTCAACTGCGCCAATCTTGCGGGGCATGCCAGTATCCGTTTGGCTGCTGCCGATGCACCGCGGGGGGCGCTGTCCGCCCATGAGATGGCCCGATGCCGGGAATTGATGCACGAGGCTTTTGATGCCGGTGCCTGCGGTATCAGCTTCGGGTTGGGGTACGAACCGGGGATGTATTCGCCCATATCTGAAATTGAAGCATTCTGCAGGGTGGCTGCAAAAGCCGGAAAACTTGTGACCGTGCACCTGAAGGCACTGAGCCGGGTTTCCCCCACGTATTCCCCCTTTTACCCCTTTGCCCATAACGTCCGGGCGTTGCGGGAAATGCTGGCGGTAGCCCGCAGAACCGGGGTCAAATTGCAGATTTCCCACTTGATTTTTGTCGGCCGGAGAAGTTGGCCCACCGCGGAAAAGTGCATCGGGATGATCGAGTCCGAACAACGGCGGGGCGTTGATGTCATGTTTGATGCGTTTCCCTATACATGCGGCAACACGACCATCAATGCCGTCTTGCCTTACTGGTTTCTGGCCCGGCTGCCGGATGCGTATGGGAGCCGGTGGGCCCGGGCCCGGCTCAAGGTGGAACTGGCCGTTGGGTTTCGATTGGTCGGCTTCTCTTTCAGGGACCTTCAGGTCATGGATGCCGGCGCCCGGGAGTGGGAATCCCTTAATGGGATGCGGGTCGACGAATTGGCCCGCCTTTGGCAGATATCGCCCTATGACGCCATTTTGAAGTTGAGCAGGGTCACCGCCGGCAATGCCGTGATGCTGCTTCACACTTACAGCGGTGCGCCGGGCAATGAAGCCGTTCTGGACCGCGTGTTGACCCATGCGTCCTGCCTGTTTCAAACCGATGCGTTTTATCGCTATGGCGGGTACCCCAACCCGGCCGCCATGGGCACGTTTCCCAGGTTGCTGGGCAGTTATGTGCGCAGACGGCCCTTGATGACCATGGAAGCGGCAATACATCGCATGACCGGTGCCTCTGCAGAGCGCTTCAGCATAAACGACAGGGGCGTTCTGCAGAAAGGAAAAGCCGCGGATATCGTTGTCTTCGACATGGAAACCATAGACGATGCGCCGCCGGAAGGAAAAGCACCGGCAGGGCGGCCCAAAGGCATCTGCCATGTCTGGATAAACGGGGTACAAGCGGTCCGCGACGGCCGGTACGTAGACGGGGTCCGTGCTGGAAAGCCCTTGGCTGCCGGTTATTCATGAGCCCGGATGCTTCAGCGGCATTTTTAATAATTGATAACAATGACGAACCCGTAATAAGTCGTCAAAGATGGGGGCAAGGGTATGAAAAAGTGGCTGATAGGGGGGGTAATAATCTGCTTGCTTGTAATATTTTTCCCCTGGGGCAGGGAACAGCCGCCGGGAGTTGTCGTCGAAAATCTGCTTGCAGGAATAGCAGAGG
>SLGU01000022.1 GCA_007136525.1 Desulfobacteraceae bacterium
AATCGACTTTTTACACGTGCATCACACACAATGAGAACCGTTTTCAATTGAAAGGACGCCAAAAATCTGGCAGTATATGTGCTGGAGGGTGACACTATGACAATCATCGACTCCCATGTCCATTGCGGCATCCAGGACACATACCCGCCCCAGGCACTTGACGACTACCTTTATGCCATCAAGGGCAGTCCTATCACAGGGGCAGCCATGTTTCCCCCGGTAATGGAAATCTACGACAGGACCGATCCCTTTTTCACGGATGCCCCGGCATGGCGCAGGAGGCGGCAGGCCGCCAATGAATACCTGCTTACCCTCCAGGGTTGTCCAATCGACGTTTTTCCCTATTTTTTCATCTGGAACGACTTCGCCGCCCGGCAGATTACGGACCGGCACTGCGGCATCAAGTGGCACCGGCACGATGATGAGCCGCGATACCATTACGATGACCCCGCCTGTTCAATCGCCGTATCCGCCATCCGGGAGCGAAACCTGCCGGTGGTGCTTGAGGAGGAATTGGGCAACACCATTCGCTTTGTCAACGAGATTGCCCGGGGCGTCCGGGTGATTATACCCCACATGGGCATGCTGAACGGCGGGTACCGGCAAATCGCGGCCGCAGGCCTGTGGGACAACCCGGATGTCTGGGCTGATACGGCCCTTGCATCAACCGTTGAAATAATCGATTACATGAATCACCGGGGACATGAACGCCTCCTTTTCGGTTCGGATTTCCCCTTCGGCCACCCGCCGGCCGAGCTTGCAAAAATCGATCGATTAAAAGTAGGCGATGACATCAAAGCGGATATCTGGGCAAACAACGTTCTGCGGCTGTATGAACAGATAAGGCCCCTGTCATGAAGAAAAAACCCACCTACGAGGAACTGGAAAAACGGGTTAAGGCTCTCGAAGCTGAAAACATGCGCCTTGCGAGCGCTGAACAGGAGTGCTCTCTTAACGAGGCCCGGCTTCAGGGCCTGATTGAAATTTTCCAGCATCCGGCAGAACGGGTCCATGAGATCCTCGAATTCGCCCTTGAAGAGGCCATCAGCCTGACCGCCAGCAAAATCGGCTATATCTATCACTACGATGACAAACAGAACGCCTTTATCCTGAACAACTGGTCCAGGGGGGCCATGGCGGCATGCGCTATCACAAAGCCCCAAACCACCTACAACCTCTCTGAAACCGGCCTGTGGGGCGAGGCGGTCCGCCAGGAAAAACCCATCGTGGTCAACGACTTCAAAGCCCCGCACCCGTTAAAAAAAGGCTATCCCGAAGGGCACGCCGAAATCCTGAGATACCTGACCATCCCGGTGATCAATGAAAACCGCATCGTTGCCGTGGTGGGTGTTGCAAACAAGGAATCGAATTATACCTACAGCGATGTGCTGCACCTGACCCTGCTCATGGATTCGGTGTGGAAAATCGTCCAGCGCAAACAGGCGGAAGACGCGCTGCGGAACAACGCCGAACTGCTGCGCAAAACCCAGGAAATCGCACGACTGGGAAGCTGGGAACTCGAAATTGAAACCGGCGAACTGAGATGGTCAGACCAAGCTTACCGGATATTCGGTATGGATGCGAACACTTCCCCAATCACCTATGAATCATTCCTGGGTGCGGTCCACCCGGATGACCGTGAGGCCGTGGACCACGCCTACAGGGCGTCCATCGAATCCGGAAGGGGGGACTACGACATCGAACACCGGATTATCCGGGGCGATACCGGGGAAATCCGCTATGTGCATGAAAAATGCGAGCATGTAAGGGACGAATCGGGTGAAATCATTCGATCCGTGGGCATGGTTGCGGATATAACCGACCGGAAGCAGACGGAAAGCCGGCTTCGAAAATTCAATGAAGAACTGGAGCACCGCGTCCTTGAGCGCACATCCGAGTTGAAAAAAAGAACCCATCAGCTCCAGCGCCTGGCAATGGCGCTTTCCCAGGCCGAAGACCGGGCGCAGGAGAAAATAGCGCATGTCCTGCACGAAGACCTTCAGCAGATGATAGCTTCCGCCCGGCTTCACATGGATATCATTGACAAAACCGACAATGATGAACACAAAACAATACTCATCCGGAAGACCCGGACGCTGCTCCAGGAATCCCTGAAAAAAACACGGGATCTGTCCCATGACCTGAGCCCCGCCATCCTTTCCCATGCCGGCCTTGGGGAAGCGCTGGGTTGGCTTTCAAGAAGGATGCGGGATCAATACCAACTGGCGTTTACGCTTGAAACCGATGGCTTTCAAAGGCCCCGCTCAAAAACCATCGAACGGTTCCTTTACAGAACAGCGCGCGAACTGCTTTTCAACGTGGTCAAGCACTCCGGCGTGACCGAAGCCCGGGCCACCCTCTATTCAAAAGACGGCGGCGTTTACATGATCGTCGAAGACCAGGGAAAGGGGTTTGATCCGTCCCAGGAGGACAGGGAAAAACCCGGCATGGGTATTTACGGCATCCGGGAGCGCATTGACCTTCTGGGCGGGCGCATTGAAATCATAAGCGCCCCCGGGAAAGGGACGCGCTCGGTCATATTCATTCCGGATACAGATGAGAAAGCATCCCTGCACAACTCCAGAAAGACCCAGGAAGCCTGCTGATTTTCCGACCCGATATACGAACGAACCCATTGCCAACCGAAATAGCCCTAAACGGAGGTCCCGGCATGTCGAATCGTTACCAAGCCGCCTATGAACAATCCATCAACGACCCCGAAGGCTTCTGGGGGGAAGCGCCCTTGACGCCGGGCCGGGACATCGACTGGAACGACGCGGTCAACGGCGCGACCCCGGCCGACTGCGTCCCGGTATCGGCAACAGACCCGCTCTACATCCTCTATACGTCCGGCACGACCGGGCAGCCCAAGGGGGTTGTACGGGACAACGGGGGGCATATGGTGGCGCTGAAATGGACGATGAAAGCCATCTACGATATTGACGAAGACGACGTGTGGTGGGCGGCCTCTGACGTGGGGTG
>SLGU01000060.1 GCA_007136525.1 Desulfobacteraceae bacterium
AGCCGGTCGAATATCCGGCCGCCGCTGTTGTTGATCACGGTGACGATCACCGGGACCTCCGATTTTGCAGCAAGCATGAGCGAGTTGAGGTCATGCAGCAGGGAAATATCCCCCAGCACGGCGGTGGTCCGCCTGCCCGAGGCTTCGGCATAGCCGACCGCCGTTGCGACATTGCCCTCGATACCGGAAACCCCCCGGTTGGTGACAACATCAATGGGTTTCCCCCGCGGGGGAAGCGCCATGTCAAAGGCCCGCACGACCAGTGAGTTGCCGGCAAAAAGCACTTCGTTTCCCGGGATCTGCTCAAATATTGCCTTTGCGATCAGCGGGTGGGAAAGGGTGTCATTCGGCGTATTCCGCTCGAGCTGCTGCAAAAGCGCTTCAAAGCCCGATGCCATCTTTGAAATACATCTTTGTTCGGGTTTGCCGGGAACTATCCCCGAAAGTATCGAAATCGCCTGGGAAGCCGTCATGTCCAACCGTATATCAACGCTGTGAGAAGGGTCCCGGACGCCTTTTCCGGCCGATACCTGGATAAGCCCTGGCGCCTGTTTTCCCCCTTTCAAAACCGGCCCGTAATAGGCTTTGGATACCAGGGCAGTGCCAAACTGTACGATCACGTCCGGGTCATAGTCACCCACAAGCCTTGCCGCCTCGGGATGATCGAGAAACGGCACCTCAAAGACCGCGTTCGCCTGTCCCTTTAACCCGGAGGAAATATCGCAGTATATCGGCCATTTCCATTTTTCAACGGCAGCCATGACGGCAGCCGCGTCTGCCCTTGAGCCGGGCCGCCCGGCCACAAGCAACCCCCTGCTGCTGCCGGCAAGGATCTCCTTTGTCCGGTCAATGACAGGATCAATGTCCCCATCGGCGCAAAAACTACCGGATAAAGCGTCCCTGCGATGCGTCCTGGGATAGGGATCTGCCAAAGTCGTTTTCACCTTTTCAACCATTTCCATGGGTACCGGCGTAATTGTTCTCCCCTCGGAAAGTGACTTTTGAGGAGATGGAAGCAGCGGTTCACGAAAGGGCAGATTGATATGAACAGGCCCGTTCGTTGCCGATACAAGATCGCAAATCCGCGCAAGAAGGCCACTTATGGGAAAATTCAGGGTAGGACACGGTAAATAAAGGCTTTTTAGAACAAAGCGGCCAAAAAGACCTTGCTGGTCTATCGTCTGGTTGGCATCGGCTCCGACCAGCTCGGGCGGACGGTCTGCGCTCCAGGCGATCATGGGCATCTCGTCGCGAAACGCTTCGATCAGTGCGGGGAAATAATTGGCTGCCGCCGTGCCGGACGTGCATACGAGCACGCCGGGTTTTCCGGCTGCTTTAGCATATCCCAAAGCCCGGTAAGCCGCCGCGCGTTCATCCAGGCAGGTTTTCACGGAAACCCCTTCTGCCGCGCCCAGAGCCGCCATAATGGGAACATTCCGGTTCCCGGGAGAAACAAAATAGGTGTCAATGCCGTTCTTCATCAGCTCGGACACGATGAGCACGGGCCAAAGGGTGTTCATATGCGACAGCAGAAAATCATCATATACCATTTTCCAGCCTCACATTTTCAGGATGCGGGCAAAGCATTCCATTTTATGCCCGGTCTCCTGCCATTCCATTTCCGCATCCGACCGGGTGACGATTCCCGCCCCGCCAAACAAATGCAGTTCATGTTTCCGGGTAAGCGCCGAACGGATGCCCACTGCAAATTCGGCGGCGTCTTTGGACATCCATCCGACAGGGGCGCCGAACCACCCTCGGTCAAAAGGCTCCAGGCGCCGGATGAGCGCCTTTGCGGCTTCCGGGGGCATGCCGCCGACAGCGGGGGTCGGGTGCAGCGTGTGCAGGATATCCATCGGGCCGCTTTCTTTTTTAACGACCCCGGTGATGCGCGTGATAATATGCTGCAGGCGACTCAGCCTGAGCGGCACGGGCGACGGCAGAACCGAAACATGGCGGCACATGCGGTTCAGCCGTTCCCGGATGTAATCGACCACAAACCGGTGTTCCTCCATATCCTTCTCCGATGCCATGAGCTCCGCGGCAAGCCGGCCATCGTGTTCCGGGTGTTCGTGGCGCGGCCGGGTTCCTGCGATGGCATCCGATGAAAGCAAACCGTTTTCCAGCTTGAAAAGCCGCTCGGGAGAACGGCCAAAAAACGCATCCCCGTTTTCAGATCCGCAGAAAAAGAGAAAGGAATTTTCCCTGACAGCCCTGAGCCTGTGGAAAAGGACAGCCGGGTCCCAGGGATCGCCCAGGCTTTCAAGGATTTTCTTTCTCCCCAGTACCACCTTGCGGGCCCCGTTTCCCCGAAGCCACACAAGCGCCTCTTCCACGACTTCCTGCCATTGCCCAAGGCCGGGGACCAGGGATTCCCTGAATAACGGGATTTGATGGCCGCCGGGTTTAACATCCCCAGTCGAATCAATCGCCCTGAGCTGACTGCCAAAATTGTCTGCGGCAGTTTGACGGGACTCGTTTTCGCTGCGGCATGCATTCAGGATGGCACAGGCGCCCCTTTCGTCCTTTCGGATTTCGATAAGGGGGAGAATAAATCGCATCGCACCAAAAGCGCGCCATTCCGGGGGCGGGCTTCCTTCATGAAATCCCCTCCCGCCAAAAAGAACAATTCGGGGGTCAGCCTTCCACAGGTCTTCCGCTTCCGCAATGGGCGCCATTTCGGAACCGTTTTCACCGTAGGCCCTGATCCGGCCGACAGCCCCGATTTCGTAGCGGCAGAGACGGTCCTGAAAATAAAAGCGATCCATTCCCGCAGCCGATACAACCGTACCGGAAACGTCCACAGGAAAGTCTATCCGTTTTTCAATACGGAATGGCATACCGCCGCAGGAAGGTTCTTCCAACCTGGATCCGGCCCATCGGTCAAGGTCTTTTTCAAACAAACGGTAAAACGAAAAACCCGGTGCCATGACAATTAATCATCTTAAAAAACTATTTTGCCGCCTCAACGGCATTGCTGCAGGCTGCAGCGCAATCCCCGCCGATCATGGATTTGTCGGTATCAGGACGGAAATGCCCCCTTATACAGGCCCTCATAAAGCGCCTTCGAAAATCTGACATATTACAACGATTGGCGTATGAAACAAGAAAAAAAACCGGACGGGAATGAAAAAAGGGTTGAAGCCCCGTATCAGGGACGCGGCGCCTTAAGCGTCAAAACATGTTTGTACTGGATCCGGATGTTTTCCGGGCGAAATGCCATCTGCCGGCTTTCACCGGCCAGGAAAACCGCGATGCCGTCGTCATAATGGGGGCTTGCCGGGTTTCCGGACTGGCCGCCGCTGTTCACCAGGAACAAGGGCTCTTCCAGGCCGAAATCCACCACCATACGCATGGATGGAATCAACCAGACGTCAAAGCTGTCCCCCCGGTGATAGGCCGCCACGTTGATCGTGTTGAACCCGCCGCCGGCAGGGTAAGGCCCCCGGTCGGTGTACCGGGCTATCAGGCCGGCGCCGAGGCGCTTGAAAAAGGGAAGCCGCCCTTTCATCTTCGTCGTCGATGTCTGCCAGGCATAGGTATGGATCCGCCCCCATTGCCATTCATCGGGATTGCTGCCCATGGTCCGCTTTGCATAGGCCGTGGCATCGGCAAGGGATGCCGCCACAATATCGGCACGGGTCTCTATCTTTTCAGGAGTGTCCACATTGTCCCAGAAAGGGCTTTCCGGTCTTTCAAACAGGTGGTCCTGCACCGGGCCGTAGATGCCCCTGTTGAGGCTCCGGAAACTTCGCCATGCGATACCGTCGTCCGGCCCCAACTCGTCTTTAAATATGTTGCGGGTGAGCATGTGGAAAAAAATCCCGTAGACCGCAGCACCCGGGGATTGCGCATCCATGACGCCGTCAAAATTTTGAAGCATCTCAAGCGCCAGTCCGGCCCGGGCAGCCTGCCGGGAATCCTGCCACCCGGCAATGACATCGCTGATCTCGTCTGCAAAGGGGGATTCAAATAAAAGGACCTTTAATCTCATGACCATCACATCATAGCGGTCGTTTTGCATGGCCACGGCATCTTCGGCCGTATATGAATCATTGGCCGCAAGCATCTGCCTGATCCGCTCGGCACGTTCGGGCGCATACCAGCTCGACCCCAGCACAGGGCCGTCATCCGGGCTGATGGTCCGGTGGTTGGCCGTATATAAAAACCCCCTTTCCGGGTTCTTTTCGTAGGGATGCTGCGCCACCGGCAAATATCCAGTCCAGTCGTAATCACCCGTCCATCCCGGAGACGGCAGGTGGCCGCGGCCGTTTTTGCGGATCGGATACCGCCCGGAAACCTGCCATGCAATATGTTTGGCACTGCCGTAAATGAAATTGAGATTCATGAAACGGATACGGCTGATGGCATTGCGGGCGGCTTCCATATCCGTTGCAGCATTTAAATCATTCATCCCTTCAAGGGAATTGTCCTTCTCGTGAAGCGTGGTCCTGACAGCCAGGCCGAAACCGATTTTCACTTCAGGCGGCACCAGCGGGTGAGATGGCTTCGTCGACAAGGCGGCATTCAACAGGGGCCCGTGACGGGTTGAGCGGATGGATCTTTCAACCGTAGCGCCGCCTTTGACATGAAAGACTTCAGTACGGATGCTCAAGGGGTGCCATTTCCCTTTGTACAGGGAATGCGCCACGCCGTCGATCGTTTTGATTTGTTCAATATAAACGTCCTGGCTGTCCCCCATAACCATGGTCATGCCCCAGGCAATATGGCCGTTATATCCGGCCACGATGCCGGGAATGCCGGGCATGGCAACACCGGCGGCATGGAAATCCGGTGATTTCAACTGGATCAGCATCCAGATCGGGGGATGCTCCAGGGGCAGGTGGGTATCGTTGGTCACAACGGCCGCTCCCCGGGCCGTCCTGGCGGGAGCGACCGCCCAGTTGTTGCTGGCCGCGGTGCCCGAAGGTATGAACCATCGTGCAAACTGCTCTCCTGTTTGGGACAATGACTGAAGGTCGTCATCCAGAAGCGCCGATGAAGGCTCTTCCCAGAGCGCTTCCAGGACAGCCGCTTTCTCAAAGGGCAGCGGTTCATCCGGGTGCACCGGAAAAAGCCAGGCCGCTTTTCGCGGGCCAAGGATACGGGCCAGGTTCAAAAAGGCGATTTCTTCATGAAGGTTGAAGGACAACCCGAGATTGAGCACATTAAAAATGTAGAGGGAATTGATTGGCTGCCAGGGTTCAGGGGTATACCCTGCCAGTTTGAAACCAAGGGGCAGCCGGTCGCCATGGACATCCAGCCATGCGTTGACCCCGTCTGAAAACCGCTGAAGCGTTCGGAGGAATTCAGACGGCAGTTGGTCATACTGCTTTTCTGCGGCATGGTGCAGCCCCATGGTCCGGACGTAGATATCCATGTCCAGTGCCGGCGGGCCGGCCATTTCAGCCAGCCGCCCCTGCCCCAGCAGCGCATAGGAAACCATCTGAAAAAGCCGGTCGGATGCCATGGCATAGCCCGTGGCATAGGCCAGGTCGTCCATGCTTTCGGCCTTGACCACCGGTATGCCCAGCTCGTCCCGCCGGATATAAGCGTCGGTTGACAAACCCGGCAATTCAACAATCCCGGTAATCGGCGGCACGGTTTTCTGCAACCGGGCATCGAGAAGTGCGCAGCTTGTTGCAAACAATGCCAGAACACTGAAAAAAAGCAGGATCAGAACCGCAGATGCACCGGATTTAGCCTTATTCATCATGAATGCCATATCATGACCCCGTCGTTTCAACGGGCAGCAGTTTCTTGAAAACGGCAATGGAAATAAAACCCGCAACATACATCATGAGTCCGAATACCGCGCAGGTAATAAACATGGAGCTGTAAAAATCGCCCATGTGGTCCTGAATGAGAATCGCAATGGCCATTGCCAGGGATGCGTTTCGAAGCCCTGTTTCAAGGGATACAGCGCGGGTCTGGAAGTTGTCCACGCCAATGAGCCTGGCGATAACCCCGCCCACGAGCATTCCCAGAAACGTCAGCATAAACACCATGATATAGAATTTCGGGCCATATCGCTCCATATCGGTAAACACTTCCAGGTTCCCCAGGACGCCGGCCAGTATCAGGAAAAGCAGGGCTATAATGCCTAAAATGGAAAAAAAGGGCGTTGCCCGCTTTGCGAATTCCATCCAGAACCCCCTTACCGTCATGCCCACCGCCAGGGGGATGATCACCAGGATGATGATGGTCTGGACAATAAGGCCCACAGGAACAACAACGTCCTCGATGTTTGCGCAATACAGCGCAAGGAGAAAGGGTGTGAAAAACAAAGACAGAACCGTTGAAAAAGAGGTGAGCGAAATAGACAGGGCAAGGTCGCCTTTGGCATAATAGGTCATCAGGTTCGAGGTCACCCCCCCGGGACTGACGGTAATCAGCACCATGCCGGCGAATATGAACGGAAATGCGTGATAAAAACCCATCAGGTGCCCCATGGCCACGGCAATGAGCGGCATGACAACCCATTGAAGGGCAGCACCCGTGATAATGCCTTTGGGCCTGAGCAGAACAAGCTTGAAATCATTGACCGTCAGGGTCAGCCCCATCCCCACCATGACGAAAAAAAGCATCAGGATGATGGAGATTTTAAAAACGCGGTCGAAGAGCAACTGGGAGGGCCTTTCCCGGAACCGGACAAAACTGTATGTTTCACCGTCGACAACACCCTGCTTTTCCAGCAGGGAAAAGCTGAGCTTCATCCCCACGAGGTCGGAAAGGTTGAAATAAGGTGAATCCTCACCGGCTTTTTCAATTTCCGCAACATGCGGGACGGAAAGGATGTGCAGCTCGCCGCTTGTGCTGCGCACCATGTAAATGCGTGTTTCATCATCCGTCCCAATGACCGTTTCAGCCCTCAGCAAACGCAGATTGCCGATTAACTCGGATTCAGAAGCCTCTGCCCAGTCAAGGTTTCTTGACGCCGTATTAAGGGCATTAAAAAGAGAGATATTCTCTTTGCTCCTTGCAATTTGAGACAGCTTGTCATACAGGTCCTCGCCGCCCAGGGCAGGGGAAACCGCACCGAAAAAAAAGACCGGCGCAAGGAGGGCTGCCTTGAATTTCATGCCCCCCGTGTGCCGGCTGCGTTCCACAACGGCACTGAAAAACCGCATTAGCATCAGAAACAGGAACATCAAAACCTCCTGAAAATATGAATTAGCAGGTACATGCCGCAAGCCGGGAATGCCGGTTATGAAGAAAAACAAAGTTCATTTTTAGTATATTAAGGAGGATGTTGTTGAAAAAGACCTTTAAATGAACTAACCTTATACCACAAAATACGTCCCAGATGTATTTTAATTTATTTCCGCCCCATCTCTTGTTGGATTATCGAAATCGAAATCGAAATCGGGATCGAAATCGAAGTGATAGTCGTCAGGAATTACCAGGGAAATTCAGGCCGATAGTACTGACCTGCCAGCCACGCGCTTAACTGATCATCATAGTGATCGGCCATTAAATGCCCGGACTGGCCGCCGGCTATTACCGCATAGGTATCGATCTTTTTGTCCATTACCGCAATGAAGCGCAGCCCTGCCGCAAAATTCACGTTGAACGGGTCGTTTAGTGAATATGCAGCCCGGCCTACAGTTTCGTAATCCCCGGCATAGGGAAAGGGGCCGCGGTTGAAGAAAGGCCGCAATCGCCTGTTTTTCCCAATAACATGACTAAAGGCAACCGTCTGCTGGTCTTGCCACTGCCATGTGACAGGGTCCGAGCCGAAAGCGCCGGACAAGTCCGCCATGGCCGCGAGGTAGCTTTCTGCAAGCATGTGATCGAGCCCGCGGTCAAACCACCCTGAGTCCTGCTTGATCAGAAGGTAATCAAGCGCCTTGTAAGCCATGTATCCCTTGCCGGCAAAACGCTGATACAGGGTGTCCCCCAATTTTTCCTGAAACACGTTGTCCATCAAATGGCGATACCAGTTCGCATAAATGGCAGGCGCAGCCTTTTCCGGAAGGCTGACCGGGTTTTCAAGCCAGTCGGACAAAAGCGCCAATCCCGTTTTATGCATATCGGTAAATTTTTCCGGTTCCCGGTCTGCGTAGCCCCCAACCAGATCCAGCCACATGGGAAGCCGTTCGGCGGCATGCATGTTATACCATTCGGTCTGAAGATTTTTCATGTCCATGATCGTGAGCGTATCACTGGAACCCAATACGGCCTCGATGCGCATCATCCTGTAGGGAGAGGCATCGTCAACGGCGATCGGATAGGGGTAGTCATCTCCTGCCACGCGGTGGTTGGCCGTAATAATATACCCCTTTGGCGGATTATACAGTTCCGGCAATTCATCAAAGGGGATAAATCCCTTCCACCCGTAATTGCCGTCCCAGCCCGGCATTGGCATCAGCCCTGCCCCTTGTTTCCGGATGGGCAGAAGACCGGCTGTTTTGAATCCGATATTGCCGTGGATATCTGCATAAACAATGTTCTGGACCGGCGTTGAAAAATGCACCAGTGCATCGCAGAAATCATCCCAGTTTTGGGCCAGGTTCATCCCGATAACAGCATCCACGGTGCTTGTTTCAACATGGTGGGCGGTCCACCTGAGGCTTATGGCCGGATCTTCCGAAATCAAAGGACCGTTGCGGGTGACGATCACTTTAAGCGCTTCAGGTTCTGCGTTCCCCTTGATATAAATATCCTCCTCCAAGACCTCGGCCTCGTACCACCGGCCGTCAAAGAAAAAGCGGTCCGGGGCATCCGGGTCCCGTCTTTCTAAAAAGAGGTCCTGTGTATCGCCGATATTGGTCATTCCCCAGGCAATCTTGTCATTATGCCCGATCACAACGCCCGGCGCCCCCGGTATGGACCAGCCATATACTTGAAATGCCCCTTCCATATCGAGGCTGTTTTCAAACCATATAGACGGCAGGGACAGGGAAAGATGCGGGTCGTTGGCAAGAAGCGCGCTGACTCCGGCCCACCGTCCGGGGCTCACCACCCATGAGTTGCTGCCGAATGACGGTAAAAATTCCTCTATTTGCACAAGTGCGTTTTCGGCGGCAAGGCCTGAAGCAGCCGATGAAGACATTTCCGCCTCAAACAAGGCCTGCTCCTTTTGCATTATCACAGGCGTTTCCCAGTCGCTGTAAGGCGGCATGATCGCATGAAACAAATGGGGGTCCAGCGCCTCCTGGAGCGACAGGCGAATGGACTCCTCCTGCCAGTTGCCGCCCAGATCAAAGGCCATCAGCGCAAGAATCCCGGTGATATCATAAATATCCCAAGGCTCAGGGGTTAACCCCAGGATCCGGAATTCAGGCGGCAGCCGCCCCTCATTGATCCGTTCGTTCACCCCCCTGGCATACTGCTCCATCACCGCTATACCATTGGCGGATGTTTTTTCTGCCACCCGCCGGGCAACCCGGTAAAGCCCCAATGTACGAAGAAAACGATCCGCTCCCACGAGGTCCGATCCGAACATCTCGGCAAGGCGGCCTTGAACCACCCGGCGGTTGAATTCCATCTGCCAGAGCCGCTCGTCCGCATGCACATACCCCTGAGAAAAAAACAGGGCGTTGAAGTCATCCGAGCGGATGTGGGCCACTCCGCGCGCGTCGCGCGAAACCGTTACCCGCGCCTCGATATTACGTGTAAAAGCAGCTGAATAGTCCGGCATGGAACGCGTGAGGATGATGTACAAGGCACCCCCTCCGGCAACGATGACCAGTAGAATAATGGCAAACATTGAAAGCAGGATCTTCTTGAAACGACTCATTGCAATATCCGGGGTAAGGGTTAAAATGGGTCGCAAAGCCAAAGCGCATGCGGCGATGCGCTGAGGGGGCAAACAATCGGTTTAAAAACTTGAAAAACAGGGAAAAAATTATAATTATACCGTATATGGCATTGTTTTTTTGGACCCAACCGCTACCGAGGCTTGTGAAGATGAAAAAATTCCTGCCCCAATTGATCATCGCATTGACAGTCATTGTTTTTGCCCTGCCCGGCGAAGCGGCAGGCCATGGCATCGGGATCGACCTGATCAAGCTCGTGGACGAAAGCCAGGATGGCGGAATGATTAATATTCACGGCCAGGTAGGCGTTTCAGGGGATGCTGCATTGAGCCTCGGATACGCCCGCGGGGATGATATGACCATTATTGATGCCGGATTGAAGTACTATTTTGGCCGTTATATGGCCAGCCCTTTTGTTCAACTGGGCGTCGGGTATTTCGACCACGACCTTGGCAGTGACGTGGGGTTTATCGGCTTATTCGGCCTTGAGGGCAGGGTTGCAAGGCATATCGGATTTTCTAGCGCAGTGAAAATGACCGCCGGGGTCGATCGCAAATTTTTTTACCACACTTCATCACCCGTATTCCATGCGGTATTCAGCCTGATGGTGGTTTTCCCGCGATAGGCTTACGCCGGCGGGATGCCGTTTACCCTTCGTCCATGTATTGAATTTTACCCAGTTTCACACCGATATAATCCTTTATCCGGTCAATCAGCGAGGGCTTTTTAAAGGTAAGGACGGTTTCCGCCTCCTGGTTTGAGAGCACCCCCGTCGCCAGGACCGTGTACTCGCCAGGGGGAATCGTCTTGCGGGGAACAACCAGAGTATGGGAATATTCACCTTCTTCGGAATACGTGTCAAAGATGATATCCCCGTTCAACAGTGTCGTTACTTTCGAAAGAAGACCCATTTCAGCACTGAAGGTCCCATCCGGCTGAACGGTGCTTTCCGCAACGACGAGCTCTTCACCTTCTGGCCCTACAAGCGTTATGAAAACAATATCATCCGGTTCGAACCGCACCCCTTCAAAAACGATGTCCGTGCCCATCAGGCTGGCAATGCCGAGACTGACAGCACCGGGTTTGGCCACAATCTGGGGTCCGACGATTTTAATCTTTCCCAATCGAATTCCGATCATCTGCTTAATCCGATCACCTACTGAAGGCTCTGTAAACGTAAAACTTGTTTTCGCCTCCAGGTTCGACAGCATCCCCGTGGCCCTGGCAGTATATGTACCTGCAGAAATCGGTTTCCGGCTTAAAAGTAAAGTATGGCCGTACTCTCCCTCTTCGGAATAGGTATCAAAGGCGATATCCCCTCGCAATATGGTCGTTACTTTGGAAAGAAGGCCCACATTGGCAGTGAAGGTCCCGTCCGGTTCAACCCTGCCGTCCGCAACAACCACTTCTTCACCCTCAGGCCCCTCAAGAGTGATAAAAACCGAGTCGTCCGGTTGGAAACCCACACCTTCAAAAACGATGTCCGTACCCATCAGGCTGGGCACCCCAAGACTTGCCGAGCCCGGGCTGACAATAAGCTGGGGCCCGTGGACATAAGGATCAAAGGCGATTGGGCAAATACGCGCACAACCATAAAAAAGAAAGCCGGTTGCCGCAAAAATAAGGCTCGCCGAAAACAGCACTCTTAAAAATGTCCTTATTTTTTCAACAAACATGGGGCGCTCCTTCATAAAAAGTTGTGAGTTTTTTATTGGCATGATTGATGGATTCGTAAAAAGTCGTTTTCAGACGGCTTTGTAAAAAGTTCAAGATCAAGGCGCGAGCAATTTTTGAAGAATTGATAGTACTTATGCGTACGTGAGATTCTTCAAAGATTGCTCGCAACGCAG
>SLGU01000208.1 GCA_007136525.1 Desulfobacteraceae bacterium
ACGAAGTACCTTTCGACAACGTCCACGCCCTCCCTGTCGACCAGGTAGGCTTTGCCGATGCAGATCCCCGGCGCACCGCTGATGCCGGTTAATATGAACTCATCGGATGCCGTGTTTTGGTGATTATTCATCAAACCCTTTTTCAAAAAGTGATCGGATTTCTCTAAGTATCTCAACGTCTGATATGCTTTCGGCTTCAATTGTAATGTGCGTGCCATCCGTACAGGCCAGGGAAAGAATATCGATGATGCTGGAGGCGTCAATGGTTTCGCCGTTTGCAGTCATCCATATGCCGGCACTGGCTTTCATCGCCAGCTTGGCGATCAATGCCGCCGGCCTGGCGTGGAGCCCAAAGGGGTTTCGCACGATCACATCGGTTTTTAGTTCTTCGGTCAACGTTTCAATATTATTGTATATTAATTATGAAAAAGCCATATCTAATACCATGTAACATTCATCAATGTCAATCAAATCGTTTGTCAAAAGCCGGACTGAATGACGGGGCAGAGTTTATTTGGACATCCCGGATATTGTCTGTTATAAATAATCATTCATTTCTTTTTCGCCACCTTTTGCCGTTTAACGAAAGCCTCAAGAACCGGAGAAACCATGTTTTCAGAGAAAACTATTGTCGTCACCGGGGGATCTTCCGGGCTTGGCAAAGCACTTGCCCGGCGGTTGGCTGCAAAAGGATCCCGCATTGCCCTGATTGCCCGCGATGCAGGCAAGCTGGCCGCTGCCAGAGAGGCGGTTCTGGGGGAGTTACCATCCGGTGGCACCATCGACATCTACCCTTGTGATGTTGCCGACAACCGGGCGGTGCAGCAAGTCCTCGGCGAGTTGGCGGAAAGGACGGGCACGCCGGATATGCTGTTCAATTCAGCGGGCATTCTCCGGGAGGGATACTTTGAACGTCAGCCTGAAAGCGTCTTCCGGGAATCCATGGATATCAATTTCTTCGGCACCCTGCACTGCATCCAGGCGGTTCTGCCTTATTTAAAGAAACAGGGCGGCGGACGGATCGTCAATATCTGCTCCGTAGCCGGCCTCATGGGCGTTTTCGGCTATACCGCGTACTGCGCCTCCAAGCACGCCGTGCGCGGGTTGACCGGATCGCTCCGGGCGGAGCTCAAGCACCAGAATATCGCCGTGCATATTGTTTATCCGGCGGAATTCGACTCCCCCATGCTCGAGGCGGTCAATGTCTGCCGCACCACTGAAAACCGGACATTAGCCGCCACAATCCCCAAACTATCCGCCGGGGCTGTGGCGGATGACATCATCAAGGGCATCGAGCGGAACCGCTTTGAAATCACACCCGGTATCGTCACCCGCGCGCTCATGGGTTTTGACCGGGTGTTTCCCGGGACCGGTCGGCTTGTTTCGGATTTGAAGGTGCGCAGGGTATACCAGGGCCCGGAAAGTGACGGCAGCAACGGCTGACGGCACCGTAAAAAGTCCAAATTCTGCGTTATGCGCGATTCCGCAGAATTTGCGGCTTACGCCTTGTAGACATACACGTACGGCGAAGTACGCTGCATTCTTCGGAATCGCGCAAGCCTTGATCTTGAACTTTTTTCAAAGCCTTCTGATCGCGACTTTACGGGTTCATCAAGACTGAATTTGGGAAACAGCCAAGAAAACCCCGGAAGGGGACACCACCAAGGCGGCCAATATGAAACCATCGACCCGAATCATGCTCAAAAAGCACGGCTGGCGGGTAGACCGGTTCGTCCACAATTATTTTTATTTTTTGTTTTATTATCCCTATGTCCGGGTTTTGGGCATATTCGTTCAATCCCTGAAATACCTGGCCTGGTGCAAACCCCTGGTGCCTGTGGGGAAAATGGTTTTCAACCGGTATCACTCCAAGGTCCTCTCATACGACGACACCTGCAAGATTTTTTCGCTCAATGAGGATCTCCACATCGACTCTGACGAAAACAAGCGGATCATTCCCTATAAGTATGCCACCCGGATCATTTTCCAGGAGCCGGATTTCATAGCGGTGATGGATTGCCCCTGCAAAAAGGCCACGGGCGCCGCCCCTGAAGACATCAACAGCTGCATTGCCGTAGGCAGGAGTGTGGCGTCTTTCTGGCTGGAACACTGCGGCAAGTACAACCCCCGAAAAATCAGCCAGGCGGAAGCCTTGGCCATCATCGAACGGTTCCGGGAAAAGGGCCATATCACCCAGGCGTTTTTAAAGGTGGCCACAGGCGGCAGCACCGGCGTGATCTGCAACTGCCACCCGGACACCTGCGTGAGCCTGCAGGCAACGCGACTGGCCGGCGGGCTCGACAAGTCCCTGTCCATGACGGCCGAGTCCGGCTATTCGGTTGAATACGATGCCGACCGATGCTGCGGTTGCCGTAAATGCCAGGAAATATGCCGGTTTGGCGCTGTATCATTTGCCGAAGACCAGAGAATGTATCACAGCAGTCAATGCCTTGGCTGCGGACTTTGCGCCCAGCATTGTTCCCGGGAAGCGCTTTCCCTCTTTGCCGATCCGGCCAGGGTGCTTCCCCTGGACCTGGACGAGGTGCGCAAAACAGCCTGAAACACCGATGAGGTGTTCTATGGAAGTAAAAGACGACATCTTTTTATCCATGGAAGAGGCGATTTCAGCCATACGCAGTGATTTTTGCCAATACCCGCCTCAAGCAGATCTTTTTGTGGGCCTGAGCCCCTTGATATTGGGACCCCACACCCGGATTGTCAACGAACCGCGCTACAACGGGTTGTGGATCTCCACGCCCGGCTGCGGGCACACCCGGCAACGGCGCAAAATCGCGGTCGTTGAGCTGGGGCGCCTGTTGATCGAAACCCTTTTTACAGCGCCGCCCCCGCCGGATGTAATGGCTGAAATCTGCCGGCAGACCTTTCTGGTCCCTGCAGAGCCGTCAGGCAACGGTGCAGCGTCTGAAGAAGGCGTTCGGCTTCAAATGGACGCGGAAGGTTTCCGGTGCAGGAACTGC
>SLGU01000184.1 GCA_007136525.1 Desulfobacteraceae bacterium
AATATCACCTCTATCATTACGTGAAGTCTGGGCTACGACAACACCACTTTCCACAGCAATGATTTTAGCCGATAAGCTATATACATCCTCAAAGGGGAGGCCGACCCTAATAACACATACATGATCAGCACCCAGGGCACCTGTTCGAGCCGGTAAAATCCGCTGACGGTTTCCGGCGGATGCCCCTCGCCGAGATGAGTGCCCTGCGATTCCTCCTGCATGCGCTGCAGCACGGCAAGTTCCACCGGATCACCGGTTTCCCCCAGCATCGTACGCCCTTTTTCCATGGCGCCGCTGTGGGCCAAATACCGGCCGGATGCATCCACCAGGCAGGCCACCTGGCTCTGCCACCACCCAAGCGCTTCTATATCCTGCAGGAGGTAATCGAAACTCACGGACACTTCAAGCTTCCCCGGCAAACGGCCCTGCCGGTCCGGTATCCCGGAGATCAGCACCACTGTTTCCCCCATAAATTCGGAGTCATACCGGGGTGCGGTGACTTCGGATATATGCGGCCTTTGAGGGTGGCGCATGCGGTTTTCATCCATGGATGCCACCTGCTCCCCCATCTGCCGGTGGCTTATTTCATTGCCGTCCCACGTGAGGGACACCCCGGTAACACCGTCCAGGGTCTCCAGGCGCTCCAGGATAAAAGAAACTGCGTCGTCGTCTGCCGTGCCGCTGAGGGCGATGGTTTCATGGAGGATCGACATCCAGTCCGCAGGACGGCCAAGGCGCATATCGATATGATGGGCTGCGCGCTCCAGTTTGAGAATGGCCCCCTGCCGCCACTGATCCACGATCAGGCTTCTTGCATAGACAAATCCGGTAGCGCCCGCAGCAACGAGCAGCAGGGCTGCAGGAAGGAGCAGGAGGAGCGTGAGCTGGTGTTTTACGCTTTTAATCAAGGGCTTACCCTGTTCGTTAAACAGTTTCTAAAAATTCAATTTTGACTTTATGATCCGCACCAGGTCCATCCGCCCCCGTTCTTCCAGAAGAGGGAGCAGCTCCATGTAAAAGGGCTCCCGGTGGCGGATATTGATTTCAAAAGGTTCAAACATTTCCGGGGTAACGTCGTTCTCGACAAATGCGCGGGTTTTATGAAGCGCGCCAATGGCCGCAAGTCCGGTCATGGTCCTTACGCACTTCTCGCATTTGCCGCAGTTTAAACGGTCTTCCACGTTGGCCAGGCATACCCTGAAATTCTGGAAGCCCGGCTCCCAGTCCGCAACCATGCGCAGCTTGTCGATCCTTTTAAGATGCGCGTCCTTGTGCATAACAGACATATCAAAACTGGAATACCAGGGATCAAGAAGCGGATGGGAACCGCATGGGGCCAGGTTTTCAAGGTCATAGGAGGACGCGATGTAAAACAGGTCCACCCGGGAAGAAAACGCGTGGGCGACTGCCGCAAGAACAGCGCCGAAAAACCGGTTCAGCCAGAGATCCCGGTCGTCGCAGAGATGCCGGATGTTGGTATACACGGGGATCGTGTTCACACCCGCGGCAGCGGTCACGTTTTCCATCGCGGCAAGCGCCCGTTCAAACACAAAATATTTCATCCCACGGGCCACCACGCCCCCGATGTCAAAGCCGTGGATAAAAAAGCAGTCTTTCACGGCGCCGGGATGGTTTTTTGGGTAGCGAAGCATGTTGGCCCGAAGGGTGGCAATGGAGTCGATGCCGCCCGAATAGAGCATCCCGGCCCTGTTTTTTTTACCGGCGCCGGTTTCCTCCGATATTTGAGCGGGCTCGATCACCAGGGGGGCCATTTTGCCCTCCGACCATATCCGCATCAGGGCCATAACCGATGTAAGACCGTCCATGAGTCCGGGGCAGATCTCTCCTTCCACGGCAATCCGCCTTTCCCCGAAGTGAAGCGCCGGGATAAGGCAGCCGACCAGAAACGCATGCGGATCCGCACGAAGATCCGCTGCGTGCTTTTTCGGAGTTTCAATGAAGATTTCCTTTTCCGGGCGGTCGGTGTCCTCCCACACAACCGTTGCAGAGGCTTTTCGCCCCTCACCCGTTTCGTTTACATGCAAGTCCCTGATACGCATTTCCCCTCCGGATGACAACGTGTGACGACTTCGCAAAAAGCCCAATATCTGTGTTACGCGCAATTTTTGAGGAATCTCATCACGCCAAAGGCGTGACTCAATTCTTCAAAAATTGCGCAAGCCTTGATCTTTGGCTTTTTTCAAAGTCGTCTGATCCAGACTTTTTACGGGTTCATCAAATTTCAGCAGCCGCAGCAGAAGCAGCGGCTTTTATAAAAACGACGCCGCATGATCGATGATTTTGACCGCGATATCGATGCCGGTCGCCGCTTCCAGGCCCCGGAAACCCGGGGCATAATTGGCTTCAATGACAAAATATCCGTTTTCACCCTCACCGATGAGATCCACGCCGGCGATTTCGAGCCCCATTGCCAATGCGCTTTGTATTGCCGCTTTCTCCGCTTTACCGGGAAGATCCACGGGCATGCTCTTTCCGGATATGCTGAAATTGGCCCTGAAATCACCTTCCAGGGCGAATATTTCCATAGCACCGGCTACTCTGCCGCCGATAACGAAAACCCGCAAATCCCTGCGCCCATCGGGCGGAATAAAGCGCTGGAGCATGAGCCCTTCCGAGGACACCAGTTGTTTTTCCATGAGATCCGCGCCCTGTTCTTTTCCTTGAACAAGGAAAACGCCCCGCCCCTTTCTGCCGATTGTTTTTTTGCAGACCACCGGGTATCCCCCGAGCTGATCGACCGCATCAAAAAACCCGGAGGCAGAATTCACGAATGCCGAATCCGGCACCTTGATCCCTTCAGCGGCAAGGATCTGCATCGTCAAAAATTTGTTTCTTGCTGCCAGGATGGATTCTGGCCCGTTGACAAAGGGGATGCCCATGGCATGCAGATGAGAAAGCACGACCATGCTCGATTCAGTGATCTGCGCCCCCTGCCGCGGCAGAATGACCCCTG
>SLGU01000292.1 GCA_007136525.1 Desulfobacteraceae bacterium
CTCGTTGCGTTTGCGTATGCCCAGATTGCCGCTGATACCCTTTTTGTCTCGCTGATCATTTTTGTCACCGGGTCATTTTCCAGCATATTTACCTTTCTTTACCTTGCCGTCATCATATATGCCACGATGGTTGTATACCGGCGGGGCGGAATGATTATTGCCACCCTGTGCGCCCTGCAATACGGCATCATGGTCGACCTGGAATATTTCAACATCATTCAGCCCTTGGGCGTCGCTGCCGGTGAAGCGATCTCGGGTTACAGCTGGCAGCATGTTTTTTTCAGACTGTTCATTACCATTGCCGCATGTTACCTCGTTGCTTTTTTAAGCGGTTTTCTGTCCGAGCAGGAGCGAAGCGCGAAAATCGAATTGTGGGCCATGGAAGACCAGATGAAGCGCGTGGAACGCCTGGCCGCGGTCGGCGAAATGGCCGCCGGACTGACGCATGAAATCAAGAACCCCCTTGCCTCCCTGACCGGATCGATACAAATGCTCAGAGAGAGCATCGCCTATGATCCGGCTCACGACAAGCTGATGCAGATCGTTTTACGCGAGGCAGACCGCCTGAGCACCCTTGTAACGGAATTTTTGATGTTTTCACGGCCGCAGATCGGCAATATAAAGGATGTCAGGATAGACAGCGCAATCGAGGAGGTGGTGTCCCTTTTCCGGAAAGATCCCTCCTTTCATAACAGGATAGAAATCGAGATGGCGCCCGGTCCAAAGCATTACATTCAAATCGATCCCGAGCATTTACGGCAGGCGATCTGGAACCTGCTGAACAATGCCGCTGAAGCCATAGACGGCAACGGGAAAATTGCCGTGTCGCTTTCTCCGGCAGGAAAGGAGTATGTGAAAATAACGGTCGAAGACAACGGTTCGGGCATTGCCCCGGATCAGATGGAGCAGATCTTTGATCCGTTCTTTTCAACCAAAGCCAGGGGGACAGGCCTGGGCCTTTCAATCGTTCAGCGGATAATCGGCCTTTACGGCGGCCTGGTCGACATCCAATCCGAGCCCGGCAAGGGCACAATGGCAACGCTCAAGTTCAGGCGCATCTCCCGCACCCGCCACACGTCCGGAGCCTGATGCGGACGCTGAAATATTCTGCTGCTGTTTTGAGCCGGACCGGTGGCGGTGGCATGAAAACCCTATAAAAATCCACAACGCCACCTTTGTCCGGAGTGCAAGCGCGCATCCGGGGGGCACGCCATCCAGCCGTTTCAATCCTTGAGTTTTATGGTAATGCAGATTGTTTGCCGGGGGTGTGGTGGCATGGCAGGCCCGGCCCTGAACGCTTGACATTGTCTGGCAGATAAGATAGCAAGAGCCTTTGATTGCATATGAAAAAAGCCGTTTTTGAAATGTGAATGACGGCCTCTGAATGGGGCCGGATATTTCCGCAGCCAGGGTGGATATGGTGCGGAATGATGTTATACTAAAGGGATATCGGAATGTTATGGATCAGCCAAAAGATGTGATCGAAAAGCGCCGTGAAAAGATCGATGCCTTGCAGGAATCCGGCATCGAGCTTTTTCCCAACGATTTTGCCGTAACCCACACGGTTGAGGAAATTTTCAACGCGGTTGCCGATATCCAGTCAGAGGACGGCGCCTCGGAAGCGGCGCTTTTGGAAAAAACCGGCCTGATTGCCATTGCGGGAAGGGTCATGGCCATCAATCGTTTTGGAAAGTCATCTTTTATCCGGCTCAGGGACCGAACCGGTCAGATGCAGGCGTATGTCCGGCAGGACAAGGTGGGGGAGGCGGCCTACGGGTTTTTCAAAAAGCTCGATATCGGTGATTTCATCGGCATCAGGGGCGCCCTGTTTACCACGAAAACCGGTGAGAAGACTTTGCTTGCTGAGAATTTCCGGCTCCTTGCCAAGTCCTACCGACCCCTGCCGGAAAAATTTCACGGGCTGAAGGATCCGGAGAAACGATATCGCCAGCGGTACCTGGATCTGATCATGAATGCCGATACCCGGGAGATTTTTCTCAAGAGAACCCGTTTGATGGCGGCTGTTCGCAGTTTTCTTGGGGAAAACGATTTCATGGAGGTGGAAACCCCCATGATGCAGGTTATCCCGGGAGGTGCGGATGCCCGGCCGTTCAAGACCCATCATAATGCCCTGGGGATTGATCTGTACCTGCGCATCGCGCCGGAGCTCTACCTGAAACGCCTGGTCGTGGGCGGTTTCGAGCGGGTTTATGAAATCAACCGCAATTTCCGCAATGAAGGCATATCCACCCAGCACAATCCCGAATTCACCATGCTTGAATTCTACCAGGCCTATGCCACATACGAGGATTTGATGGCGCTGACGGAGGACATGGTTGCCCGGGTGGCGGCGGATGTATGCGGTACGACGCGTATCCATTACCAGGGTATGGACATCGACCTGGGCGGAACATGGCGCCGCATGCCATTGATGGAGTCCATTGCCGCTATCGGCGGGGTCGCCCCGGAAGTGATCGCTGACGGGGAAAGGCTGAGAGCCTTTGCCATGGAAAGGGGTATCCGCACAACGGGGCCGGACGGCATGCCGGTGAGCAGGGGGAAGCTGATCACGAAGATCTTTGACCAGCTGGTGGAGCCGCACCTGGTGCAGCCGACCTTCATTACCCACTACCCGGTGGAAGTCTCGCCGCTGTCGCGAAGGAGCCGTGAAAACCCGGATATCGTCGATCGTTTTGAACTGTTCATCGCCGGCCGGGAAATCGCGAACGGTTTTTCCGAACTCAACGACCCGGTCGATCAGAAACAGCGCTTTGTCCGCCAGATGGAAAGCAAGGAGATGGATGAGGGCGCCGTTTACACGGTGGACGAAGATTACATCGAAGCACTGGAGTATGGCATGCCGCCGACCGCGGGTGAGGGCATCGGCATTGACCGGCTGGTCATGCTGCTGACGGATTCGCCTTCCATACGCGACGTGATTTTTTTCCCGCACCTGAAACCGGCGGAAAAA
>SLGU01000109.1 GCA_007136525.1 Desulfobacteraceae bacterium
ATCAAAATGCACTGGAAAACGATGGATAGTAAGACTAATCACGCAATTTTCGTCTCAGGATGCCGCCCAGGATGAAAAGCAGGGCCAGGCCCGCAAGCGGTATCGCCAATTCCATGATGCCGGTTTTTTCAAAACCGTCCGTCCTTGCGGCCCGGTGAATGGCCGATGCATAAAGAAAACCCTTTATAAAAAAACCGATAAGTGCGGTCGCGATGAACGTGGGCAGTGGTATGTTGAGAATCCCTGATCCGTAATTGATGACGGAATGCGGGAAACCCGGCAGTATGCGCACGGCGCTCAGCATTGAAAAATTGCCGTGTTTTTGAATGACGGCAAAGGCTTTTGATGACCGGATGCGCCCACGGGATTCACGGGATATGAATCGGGAGAAAAAGTATGCGCCGACAGCACCGAGAACACCGCCTGATGCAATGATCAGTGTTGCATAAAAGGGATTGAAAAAAATGCCGGCGGGGACATAAAAGATTGACCCCGGCAGTGCGAATGAATAAAAAACCGCTTTTGCGGCTATTATCAACGGTGCAAACCACCAGTTGTTTATATATTGCGCTTCAATGCCATGGAAAAACCGGTTCTCTAAAAAGCCTGACTGGTGCAGCATTATTCCGGCAAGAACGAGCACGGCAAGAAGCAACAGTTTATAGGATTTTGTGGACTTGTTATCCGACATCATGGTAATGACGTAAAAAATGATTGTTCCGGCCCAAAGGGCGCCTTTCCCATCCGTTATCCGGAAATGGAAAGCGGTTGACCGCATCGCCTTGTTTCGTATCAAAAAAATATTGTAACATAATATGATTGCAAATCGGCATCCCGGTGTCAATGAGAAACGGCATGAGAAACGGCATGAGAAACGGCGCTTTTCAAGAGGGGAAAAGCCCGCCTGGATTGCGGGATTGGTTTTCAGGATTGATTGAATGGTATCGACAATATCAAAATTTACAGGCTTTGTCGTCCGGGTAATCCGTCAGTTTTTTCACAACAAGGGGATCCTGCTTGCCGGCGGCGTCGCCTATAACACTCTTTTGTCCGTTGTGCCGCTGCTGGTGGTGATTCTGCTCGGCTTGTCGATTTTTATGGATACGGGAAAGCTGTTGACCATTATTTCGGCACAGCTGGACTTCCTCCTGCCCGGCGCTGCCGAAGAACTGACGCAGACGGTTGCGGCCGCCCTTGAAGCCCGTTCTGTGGTGAGCGGTGTCGGTATCCTCGTACTCCTGTTTTTCAGTTCCATGGCCTTCAGAATGCTGGAGGAAGCCATCGGCATTATTTTTGATGTAGCAAGGACCCCCCGGGAGCGAAGGTTCTGGGTCTCCGCGTTGATTCCATATGGGTACATGGTCATTTTCACGATCGGCATCATCCTTCTCACGGCGGCAAGCACCATATTGGAAACCCTTGCAGACAAGCAGCTGGTTGTCGGTGCGTGGACTTTTTCCATGACCAATGCCCCGCGCATCGGGTTTCATGTGCTGGGGTTGATCGGCCTTTGTGTTTTATTTACATCCATATACAAGGTGCTGCCCGTGGTTCGGATACAGTTCAGGCGGGCGCTGGTCGGCGGCATTACGGCGGCCTTGCTGTGGGATGGCGTAAGATGGCTGCTTGTCTGGTATTTCAGCAATATTTCACTGGTTAACCTGATTTACGGCTCCCTTGCAACAGTGGTGATCGGCCTGTTGGTGATGGAAATAGCCGCAATTATTATTCTTCTGGGCGCACAGGTGATTGCCGAGCTGGAACGGTCGGCCAGGGCGGGCCTCCCGTGGTACGAAAACCCGAAAGGACGGCAACCGGCGCCTGATTGATATTATCCGTCAATCATGTACAGCGCCAGGGGGCGAAAATCAGGATTGATCAGCGTTTCTTATGGTCAATTTCGCGGGTTAGGGGCCGGTGCTGCCCCGGCAACTGCAGGAGAACGCTGATATCTCCATGGCTCGCTTGGACGCGCCCTGTGATAAAGGGCAAAGCCACAGGGCGCTTGTCCGCGCTTCGCCAGGAGCTATCCGCAACCCCCTGCAATTGTTGCCGTGGCAGCACCGGCCCCTAACCCACGAAATTGGTCAATCTGAAAGTTCGTCCCCAGGCGGTATTGCGAAGATCGGCTCTGATACGGGGTTTACCTTAAAAAGGGTTGTCTATGGGTGCCAATAATCCGGATCACCCGGCATGCAGGGTGTGCGGCAGTTCAAAAACCCGCCTGTTTCCGGCCGCCGGCATCGTATATTGGCGGTGCAATGCCTGTTTGGCCACGTTTATGGACAAATCGCATCTGCCTGACCCTGTTTCCGAACGGAAGCGTTATGAGTCCCATCAGAATGACCCCGCCGACCCCGGCTACAGGCGTTTTCTGGAAAAAGCGGCAAAGCCAATGAAGGCGCGCCTTTCGCCGGGATGCAGGGGTCTGGATTTCGGATGCGGCCCCGCGTCCGCAATGGCTCAGATGATGGTTGAGGCAGGCCATTTCATGGCCCTCTACGACCCTGTTTTTTTCCCGGATGATGCGGCATTGGCACGCGCTTACGATTTTATTGCCTGTACGGAGGTGGCCGAACACTTCCATCGGCCAATAAAAGAGTTTGAGCGCCTTGATTCATTGCTTCACCCGGGTGGGTATCTTGTGATCATGACCTGTTTTCAAACCGATGATGACCAGTTTGAAAACTGGCATTACCGGCGGGATTTCACCCATGTGGTGTTCTACCGGGAAGAAACGTTTCAAATCATAGCGAAACGCATGGGCTGGCATTGCGAAATCCCGGCCAAGGACGTGGTCCTGATGAAAAAACCGGGGTAGGGCGTTGGAATTTTCAAACTTAACGTTTACGTACAGATTGTTTTTTGCTAAGGATTATAATTTCCGTGGCAACAATTGCAGGGGGTTGCTGATAGCTCTTGGCGAAGCGGACGCCAGCGCCCTGTGGCTTTTGAGGGAAAGCATCAAG